>JAZUJY010000102.1:0-25580 GCA_045643005.1 Oscillospiraceae bacterium
AGTGGCGCTCAGGTCGCTCCCCAGCGTTGCCCTATCCTCCACTATGGTAAAAGCACAATAATTATACCACACATTCAAATACACAGAAAGGAAAAGTGTAATTAAATTACTTGCTGGGGGATGATTTAATTATACCAGTAATTATTATGGCAAAGGATATTTGTTACGGAGAAGATGCCAGAAAGGCACTTCAGGCCGGTATAGACAAGCTTGCAAATACAGTAAAGATCACACTCGGAGCAAAGGGCAGAAACGTTGTTCTTGACAAGAAGTTCGGTGCACCGCTTATCACAAACGACGGTGTTACAATAGCAAAGGAAATAGAGCTTGAAGACGCATTTGAAAATATGGGTGCTCAGCTTGTTAAGGAAGTTGCTACAAAGACAAACGATGCTGCCGGTGACGGTACAACAACAGCAACTCTTCTTGCACAGGCTCTTATCCGTGAAGGAATGAAAAATATAGCTGCCGGCGCAAATCCGATGATCGTAAGAAAAGGTATTTCAAAAGCAGTTGACGCTGCAGTTAAGGCTATCGTTGACAATTCAAAGGAAGTTTCAGGTTCTGATGATATAGCAAGAGTTGCAACTGTTTCTTCAGCAGATGAAACAGTAGGAAAGCTCATTGCAGAGGCTATGGAAAAGGTTTCTTCTGACGGTGTTATCACAATAGAAGAAAGCAAAACAGCAGAAACCTACAGCGAAGTTGTTGAAGGAATGCAGTTTGACAGAGGTTATATCTCACCATATATGGTAACAGATACAGATAAGATGAAAGCAGTTATCGATGACGCATATATTCTTATCACAGACAAGAAGATCTCTTCAATTCAGGATATTCTTCCTCTTCTTGAACAGATCGTTCAGGCAGGCAAGAAGCTTGTTATTATCGCAGAAGATATCGAAGGTGAAGCACTTACAACACTCGTTCTCAACAAACTCAGAGGAACATTTGTATGCGTAGGTGTGAAAGCTCCGGGCTTTGGCGACAGACGTAAGGAAATGCTTAAGGATATCGCTATTCTTACAGGCGGTGAAGTTATCACTGATGAACTTGGTCTTGATATCAAGGAAACTACTATCCAGCAGCTTGGCCGTGCAAAACAGGTAGTTGTAGAAAAGGAAAATACAATTATCGTTGACGGTGCAGGCGACAGTCAGGATATCAAGGACAGACTTGCTCAGATCAAGGCTCAGATCGAAACAACAACATCTGATTTTGATAAGGAAAAACTTCAGGAAAGAGTTGCAAAGCTCTCAGGCGGTATTGCAGTTATCAAGGTTGGCGCTGCTACAGAGATCGAAATGAAGGAAAAGAAACTCAGAATAGAAGATGCACTTGCTGCTACAAAGGCTGCTGTTGAAGAAGGTATAGTTGCCGGAGGCGGTACAGCACTTATCAATGCAATGCCTGCTGTTGAAAAACTTCTTCCATCACTTGACGGTGATGAAAAGACAGGTGCAAAGATCGTTCTCAAGGCTCTTGAAGAACCTGTTCGCCAGATCGCACTCAATGCAGGTCTTGAAGGAAGCGTTATCATTGACAAGATCAGACGTTCACGTAAGGTTGGCTATGGCTTTGACGCTTACAACGAACAGTATGTTGATATGATCCCTGCAGGAATCGTTGATCCTACAAAGGTAACACGTTCTGCACTTCAGAATGCTGCTTCAGTAGCTGCTATGGTTCTTACCACAGAAAGTCTTGTTGCTGATGTCAAGGAAGAAACTCCTGCAGCTCCTATGATGCCGCAGGGCGGAGGAATGGGCTTCTGATAAATAAAAAGCTGATATAACAACAGAGGATATCCCCCGCCTCTGCAGGCGGCGGGAACCGATTCTGCGAATCGCCTCTGCTTGTTAAAATCAGAGTTTTGAAATAAAAAAAATGTTCTTTCCTTTTTTGAGGAAAGAACATTTTTTTTATTTATTTTTTCTTCTGAGTTGAATCTTCGTTATATTTTTTTATTAAAAGAGGAACAGATATAGCTAAAAAGATGAGAAAAAGACATGTTATAATAATTACGACCAATAATACTGCCGGCTGTCCGGTGTTCTCTTTAGCTATTTGTTCATCAGATTGAACAGGAATGCTTTCCGGACTATCGAAAATGGTTGTCTTTATCTGTTCGTTCTCTTTTCTACGTTCGTTTATAGATTCCATGGATTTTGTGATGTCATTGAGTGATACGGAATCAAAGTAAAATGATGATAAGGTTTCATCAGGTTCATCCATGGATAAAGCAACTGAAAAATCGTTGTCGTTTATTTCAGAACCTTCGCTGATATCTTTCAGATCAAAAGAGCATGAAATCGGAGACCAGCTGTTGGCATCAATATCAAAAGATTTTTTTATAACCTCTGATGAATTTCTGTTGTCTAAAACCGTTATGGAAAAAGAAGCTTTTCTGTCAGCCTGATCTGATTCAAAGAAAACGTAAAATTTGATGTTATAGTATTTTATTTCCGGTTTGACATGATGACCGATCTCTGAGACAACACCTTCGCCCGGATTCTGGATATTTGTTACGTGAACGCTGTAGCCTTTGTTCTGAAATGTCTGTTCATTTGTCAGAAAGCATTCGATTGAATCATTTCTGAATTTATTCCAGTTAATGGTGTTATCATAATTATAATCAAAACTGTTTGTAAAAAGATTTGTTGACTTTGTTGACTCATCTGCTCCTGTTAAATCATCAGGTGATGCTGAAATACACAGACCGGAAGCAGAAAGAATAATTGCAGAAGATATTATTAATAATGCTTTTTTTAACTTTTTCATAATTTGATCCCCACCATATCATATTGAAAAAAGAATAATATTTGATCAGTTTGTTTTTTTCTTTTTATGTACTATTTTGAAAACTATAAAAGCAATTAATACAGTTGGAATGAAAACCAAAATAAAATCATATGCTTTGCGTGAATTTTCATTGCTGCGTGCATTGGATGTTTCAATTATTGAAACATCATCAATATAGAAAGGCATCAGATCAGTTGGTGTCGGAATGTTTGTGTCAATAGTATGTAAATAAAGACTGATATTCTGAGCGGATTCAGGAAGAGTAAAATTTCCTGTCAATCGTGTCCATTTGTCTTTTTTTACAATTGCTTCTGCAACCGACGAATATTCTGTTTTTCCCTGATACTGATACTGGAGTTTCATAACAAAGGTTTGTTCATCTTCATATTCTTTTCCGCAGTATTTGACATAAGCATCATAAGTGTAGCTCTTTTCACGAAGAAGGAAATTTGCGGACAGCATGGCACCGTTCCAGACTTCTATTCTGTCAGAAACATAAAGAGAATACTTTCCTGAATGGCTTTCCATGTCTGTTCTGAATATTCTGATGTTTCCTCTGGATTTCCATTTATCCATATCTTCTTCAAAGTCATAAAGCAGACCGTTTTTTCCGATACTGACCGTTTTGGTTTCTTTGAACTGTGTTCCTTTGATATCGATATCATCTATGCAATATTCAGAATTTACTGAGATAGTATCAAAGTAGATCTCAATGTCGATCACATCTTCAGGAATCGTTAAAACCCCTGACAGTGTTTCCCAGCATCCCGGCTGGCATGTAACTGATGCGAACTGCAGATAATTGTTAACACCGTTTGAATTCTGAATTCGTGTTGTCCATGCGTATTTTTCCGAATGATCGCTTTGATTGAAAATTCTTCCTGTAAAGTAGTATTTTTCTTTTGGAATGACGAGATCAGTGATATTTATAAGAGGACTGTCATAGTTGTTTTGTCTGTTGCATACGGCAAGACAATTATTGTTATCTGAAACAGGATCACTTTTCAGGTAAAGTGTGCTTTCAGCAGACGGTGCCCAGTTCCCTGTAGAGCCACTTTCAAAATCTTCATGAAATACAGTTGTAAGCTCTGAAGGATCAGGCTCGCCTGATTGTCGGGCATCAGAGTCTGACGGAGCATATTCATCCGGAATTTCACCATCGAACAGTCGAATTGTGTCAACATAAAAATCACACAGAGAATCGTCTGTTTCTATATACAGCAGGACTGATGAAGCGCTGTAATCCAGTGTAAATGATCCGGATAGAGTGGTCCATTGTCCCGGTTCCACGTTAGAGAATGCTACTTCCCGGTACTCATCTTCACCGGAAGGATTGGTTATTTTTACGGTGGCTTTGAAGCTGACAGCATTGTCGTTCCTATGATATATTTTCGAATAGAAACCAACGGTTTTGTCAACTTCGGCAATATCATTTGCAACGTAAAGCGGACCGTTCCATGCAGCTTCTCTGGCGGATATTTTCAGACATGAATTGTCAGATTCTCCGATGCTGTTATCAATTGAAACAAAACATGAACCAAACCCCATCCATTCGGTATTCATATTGTCCGAAAAATCATAGACAGAAATTATATGGTTCTCTTCGTCCGGTGGTTCTGCATGAATGATCTGAATTGAAGAAAAAGCAGAAATAATTGCAGTGAAGACCGTGACTAATCTTAATTTCATATGACGCCCCCCCCAATATCACTAATATTTATGAGAGTATTTCTTTCCCCTTATGATCATAAAAATTGTTATTGTTATCATTACTGCTAAAAAAATGATGATCAATACTCTTAAAAACAGCTGCCTGTTTGAAATATAATCAGTATTTTCTATTTTGACATCGTCAACATAAAATGATATAAGATCATTTTTTTCAGATGATACTCTCTGAACAATATCCCCATCATTCTTTTTGGTATTGATGATCAGCGAGATATCATGTGCACCGTCCGGAATTTTAAAGTCTCCTGACAGACTGATCCATGCTTCGTTGTTCTGTATACGATTGCTGTCAATAATGATGTTGTTTATCTCGTCGTTGATAGAATTTTCATCTTTGTAATAATAATGAACAGACAGATAAAAAGTATGGTCGTTTTTTATTGCATTATCAATAATATCATAGGAAACCCATGCAGAAACGTTGTATTTAACTTCAGGTTCGATATTATTAATGTTGAAAATGATTCCACTTTGGTCAGTTTTTCTTTCCGATACAAAAGCTGAGTATTTACCTGAATGTTTTTTGTCCTTTGTTCTGTATAAAACAGCCTTGTCTTTGCCTGTAACATTATTGTCATCACTTTCAAAACCGTAGAAGATCTTATTGATTTTGTTCTCGGAAGGATCGGTATTATCAGCTTCCTGCTGAAGGTTAGTTGTTATTGAGAAAAAATCGACATAAAAGTTGAAACGACTGTTTGATCTTATACTGTTGTTAAGAGAGCTGATGCAAACTGATGGAGATACGGCATCTGAAGGAATAAGCACACTTCCGGATATTTTTGTCCATTTGTTCGGGAGAATGTTTAAAGTGGCAAATGATTTTCTGGTGATTTCTCCCTTGGAGTTTTTCCATTCCAGAGTTAATATCATTTTTTCAGAATTGTTATTCGGAAGATATAACCAGCAGGAGATCGTATACCTGATGTTGTTTTCCACTATTTTTGAAAGATCTATGCTGGGTCCGTCGCTGCTTGAGGAACGGTTGGTGACTTTCATACTGGAAAAACCGGTATATCTTAGATCAGGATCGCGGTTCTGAACAGAAAGTCTGCATGAATCTTTGCTGTACCAGACCTCAGGAATATTTTCTTCGAAACTTGAAGTAAATATGATCCTTTCGTTTGAATGCGTATCGTTATCATTTATATTTGATGGAATAAGATCGTGATATGTAGTGTTTTTTGTAATTGTAAGATCATCTATGCAATAATCAAAGACTGAATCTGATGTTTCAAGATAAAGATATGATTCCAAGCAGTTGTTCGGAATTGTAACTGTTCCGCTAAGCTCAGTCCAGTGACCACTTGAAACTTTTTTTATTTTTGTATTGATAGTTATATAGCTGTCATCATTATTTGAAAGAACTGATTTGAGGATAAGATCAATATTTTGCGCTTTTCCTGATTCCTGATATATTTTGATCTTGAAAATGTATGACTGACCGGAAATGATGTTTGATGAGCTGTCAAGCTTTAGCTGAGGACCGTCCCAGAATGTATGTCTTGCATCGACCTTGAGACAAAAATTGCCGTCATTTTCACTGCTTCCCGGAGTTCGGATAGTTCGGATATTACAGTTCCCATTTTTCTGCCATGAAAGATAATCGGTTCCTTCAAAATGATGCTCTATTACCGGTTTAACTTTTTTTCCTTCATAGGAATCGTCAGCAAAGACGATCACAGAAAAAAATGCTCCCGATATCATAAATGTCAATATAATAAGTAAAAATTTTTTTATCATTTTCAGATCCTTTCAAAATCAGTCAGATACAGTTGTTATTGATTTTCAAAGGATTGCTTTTTCAGAAGCTGTTTGTTCAGGAACAGCTCGTTGTCGGCTCTGGTAATAATAGCTCCGATATTCGGAGGATCCTGGTCGACTAATTTATCAAAATGTGCAAAACCGGATGAAACGGAGAATTTGTATCCGTGATCAACAGAAGATTCTTTGATGATCTGTTCTTTTACAGCAGCTTCAATTGAAGATTTTGAAATGCAGACAAATTTATCAGCTGTAACGCGGTATACGACACCTTTTTGTCCGACTGAATGAAGAAGAATGTTTGCACATCTTACGATAGCTTCGTCACCTTTCTTCTTTCCGTAAGTCTTGTTGATGGTATCAAGTCCGTTGAGATCGCATATAGAGATGAAGACATTTTTACAAAGCTCAGTATCTTTTGCAATAAGCTTAACTTTTTCATCAAAGGTCTCAGCATTTAGAGTTTGTGTCATTTCGTCCATTGCATTTACGAGAAGACTGTTTCTGTCTCTTGAATTTGATGCTCCGGATCTCTTTCGCAGAATAATGATTATAACTGTGGTGCTTATGATAAACAAAGCTATGAGTAAAATGATCAGAGTATTGATAGTTTTTGCTTTGCTTTCATTTAACAGAGATACATCGTCAAGATAATACTCCATACGGTCTGAAGGAGTATCCTCCGGAACGATAATGCTTTCTGCCCGTTCTGGATCTTCATCTGCAAGCTGTTCTTTTTCAATTTCCTCCGGCTTGTTTGTTTCTATATACAGCTTGATGGCATACATACTGTCTGTAAACTGAAATTTGCCGGTTATTTTTTTCCATTCTCCTTTTTTAACTTTTTCTGTTGCTATATGTGTATAAAAGGTTTTTCCGTTTTCTTTGTATTCGGCACTCAGAGAGAAAAGATGTTCATCATCAAAGGGTTCTTCACCTTCAATGTCATCATAAAAAACATGTGCGGATATAAGATAATTCTCATTTCTTCGAATCGTGTCAAGGTCTTTGACTACGCCGTCCCATCCGCCTTCACGTTCAGAACAGCAGATCGAATATGAGCCTGAATGACTCGGATCATCGGTTCTGATAATACGGGACTGTCCTCTTGTTGACCAGCTGTTGTTATCTTCTTCAAAGTCAAATACCTTTTTCAGTCCCGGAACGAGATCTGTTTCAGAATCAGCAGGTGGTTCGCCTTTTATTGTAACATCATCGATATATATATCATCAACAAATTCATTTGCAGATTCAACATAAATGAACGGAAATGACACTTCGTCATTTTCCGGGAACTGAATTGCCCGCCCGAGTTCGACCCATTCTCCCGGAGGAACTTCCTGGGTATCGATATCCACATATGTTTTTTCACCGACGCTGTCTGTATAACTTAAAGTAAATTTTAACGTTTCGGTCTGACTGCTTTCATGATAAACATAAACCGAAAAGTAATAAGCACATTCTTTGGTTATATATTGAGACAGGTTCAGCAAAGGACCGTTAAAGTTGATCATTCTGTTAGAGCAGACCAAAGAATTTGCTCCGGAATGATAATGCGTATCGCTGGTATTCAGTTCAGCTGAAAATATAGATGACCAGTTTCCGATTCCGTTTTCGAAAGAATCCTGAAATAAAATCTGATCTTTGACGCGGGATTCTTCACAGAATAAAGCCTTCGGTTCTTCCTGTTCTTCAGCATCAGCCTGGTCATTATCTGCTGATACAGTGAATAGTGCAGCCTGCGTTGATATTAAAGAAGCAGCTGACAATAATGACAAAAATACCGAAAATAATTTGCGTTTAATAATAATTCACCTCTGAAAAAAATATATTACTTTCTTGCGTACTTAGGCTTCTGAGCCTTTATTGCCTGTTTGTTCTGATACATTTCTGCATCGGCCCTTTCAATAATCTCTTTAATATCATAAGGGAATACATCAAGATCCTTCTGGAATTGTGAAAATCCCGAAGCGACAGAGAATGGTATTCCGTCAGGATTGTTCTCTTCATTTCTGGCTGCAGTGATCATTGCCTGCTGAACCTTGACAGAAACTGATTCATTTGTAAAGCAGATAAACTCATCACCGCCGGTCCTGAATACTTTTCCGTTCTTTCCTACGACAGACAGAAGAATATCCGCGCATCTTATTATTGCTTTATCACCTTGTTCATGTCCGAAATTATCATTTATGTATTTCAGGAAGTTTACATCACAAACTGTAATAAAGACTTTTTCGCATTCATGAGGATGTCCCTCATAATACTTGATGGTATCTTCGTAGGCGTTACGGTTGTAAGCTTTTGTCATCGAATCTGTAATAGCCTGAATAAATGCTTCCTTGTTTTTCTGTCTTACACGGAAGATGAATTTGAAGACAAAAAACAGTATTCCGAGCAGTATTACAGATGTTACTATGACAATTATTATAATAGCCCATTTTCGAGCTACCATATCGTTATTGTTTACTATCTGTACGTTGTCTACAAAAAAAGAAATAGGAACGGAACCGTTTCCGTTTTTATTTGAAGTATGGATCGTCAGTGTAATATTGCTTGAATTTTCAGGAATTGTAAATGATCCAGACAGCTTTGACCAGATAGCATTCTGAATTTTCTTTTTTGATATGATCTTTTGCTTGGCTTTGCCGTTTTCAGTATAATTCAGTTCCAGTTCAAATGTCTGATTATTAGAATTTGACTGACCTTTATACATTACATATGCAGTGAACGCATAAGAATTATCCTTGTCAAGAAAGTCCAGATTGATAAAAGGCCCGTCAGCGTTGGATGAACGGTCTGTGATAAACAGGGATTTTTTCCCTTCTGAACTGTACTGTTCGGAAAGTTCCATCAGGCATGAATCGTTGGGCAACCAGCCTTCATAATCAGTGCCTTCAAAACTAAAATTGCATTTTGAAGATTCAGGTATCTCTGAAATGGAAAAATCGTCCAGATAATAATCAAAATCCACTTCTGAACTTTCAACACTTACACTGATGAGCGTTGAATTTGTCGGGATAGTATACTGACCTTCCAGAAAAGTCCATTGATCAGACTCAACAACCTTGCTGACTAATCCTTCAGAATTGACTTTTTTTGATTTTGTAGTTATTAATAATTTGAGGGTCAGAGGTTTTGCTGAGGCAGAATTCTGATACACATATACGCCAAAACGATAAGTTTTTCCGTTCCGGACATGATCTGTTATCGGGCAGGATGTTCCCTGCCAGCTTTTGCTTCTTCCTGTAGATTTCAGACAATTAGAACCGGAATGAGCTGTAATTGAAGAATCAACTAAGACGCTGAAATTGTTGTCTGTCGTTTTTCCGTTTGCTATCCAGTTTGATCGTACTGAGTCATCTTCAAAATCGCATGAATAGATCGGTCTGTCCGCGGCATATGCTGTATTGATCCCCAAGACAGAAGAAAAAACAGTAACTAAGATAAACATAAGCAGTTTATGCTTCATTATTCCCTCACCTCTTTATCATAAAAAGAGTATAATTTTGAAAAAGCTGCATGCAGCTTAACAGTAATATTATAACATTTGTTTTGTTATTTGTCTATGAAAAAAGAATCAAAGCCTGACTTTTGATAAATGCATCCGATTTTAAGAATCTGTCAGGTTTATCCGAAGCATATGCTCCGAATAAACCATGAGATAGAATTCACCCTTTTTGAAACTGGAGTTTCTTTGTATCAATTAATGTGATTCTGAATCTTTAACATTTTGTTTGTTTTCTGATAGAGCTTCATCGGCTCTGATAATGATATTTCTGATGTCAGGAGAATCTCCGTCTTTTCCGCTGTCATAGCAGGCAAATCCGGATGCTACTGAGAACGGATATCCACGGTAATTCTGGATCTCAGCCTGAAGTTCACGTAAAATATCATCTTTTAGTGAAATTTCAGATATGCACATAAATTCGTCACCGCTGGTACGATATACAGTTCCGTTCTTTCCGGCAGCTTTGACCAGCGCTTTTGCACATCTGATAACAGCTTCATCACCTTTTTCTCTGCTGTAGTTATCATTGATGTACTGAAGATGATTGATATCACAAAGAGCAATACTAATTTTTTTGCAGTTTTCAGGATGATTGATGAGATCAAATATTTTATCTTCGTATGCTTTTTTATTTTTTGTTGGAGTCATGATGTCTTTATCGGTAATGTTCGGAGAAACTGATATATTACGTTTGGATCCTTTGGTTTTCTTCAGAACAAGTACTAATATTGTTATGGAAATAGCAACAAGAGTGATGATGAAAATAAGGATAAAGATCTTGTTCATATCAGAGGAAACTGAATCTGATAGAGTTACATTATCCAGATAAAACGACAATGTTCCGTCTTCTGATTCATTGTCAGTATCGCCGTCAGGGTTTACTGTATGAAATGAGAGATATCCGTTGGAGGCGTTTTCCGGGATCTGGAGCGTTCCGGACAGCGTTGCCCATTCATCTTTTTTTACAGTTTCACAGGATATCTGTTCATAATATATTTTATCATCCTGAGTGTAGAAAAGATCAACTTCAATATCGGCTTCGCCTGATGAGATATCGTCACTGAACATAACATCAGCTGAAAAATCATAACGTGTTCCGGTTTCAAGAAAATCTGTTGAAAGAACAGGACCTTCCTTTGAATTATGTCTGTCATAAACGTATAGTGAATGCGTGCCTCCTGAGGTCGCTTTTTCATTTGAAACCATAATGCTTTCATTATGACGCGAAATGAAGTTTGCAGAACTGCTGTCCTTTTCAAAATCAAACAGATAACGGTTGTTGCCTGTAGGAACATTGCTGCTCTCAGGATCAAATTCAGTCAGCCAGTCGTTCCTGCGGGTACTTTTACCGGAAAGGAGTGTTTCTCCCTCAGGTGCTAATATTTTAAATTCATCAATATAGAAATCAATGTTTGTTGAACCGCTTGCTGTTTCGATATAGATATCATATTCTTTTCCTTCAAAATCTTCAGCTGCTGCAGGAAATGAGTATGTACCTGTCAGTGCAGTCCATTTTCCGGATGGGACAGAGATCTGATTGAGATTTGCATATTCTTCTCCGTTCTCTTCTGATTTTATGATCTTGGCGGACATCTGTACACTGGCATCTGAACCGCTGTCCTGATAAACCATGACAGAGAAGGTATATTCCACATCAGGACGGATCATATTTGTCAGTCTGATCGCAGGGCCGTCATAAAAATTTGCTCTCTGTGATGCTTTTAAACTGCTGTTGCCTTCATACGCGATAGAGGTGTCAGCTGATATTGAAGGAGTTCCGAAAGGGATCCATGTCCGGTCATCGATAACGTCTTGTGCTTCCGGTTCAATGGCGAAGTTATTTTCAAAACCTTCAAAATATATTTCGTTCCGTTCATTAGCAGCGTTAACCGGACAGGAACCGGATAATGGTGCCAGAATCGATATTGCAAATACAAAAGCTGTTATTAAGGAATTTTTATTGAATTTCATATAATTTCCACCTCTTTATAAAATTTCTAAAATAAAAGCCCAAAAATTCATATGATTTGATAATATTATTATATCATTTTAGTACGAATTTGTCTATATGCATATTCGTAGAATATTGTCAGTCTATATGTACAATATTAATATAAAATAATCTGATTTTTTTGCCGAAATTAATTGATTTCTACAAAATTTTTTGCTATAATATATGAATGGAATATTACTGTGAATAAATATGTCAGATACACTTTATGTATGCTTTTGTGACATTTTAAGGAGGGTTTTTTTTGGAGGCTACAATAAAAGATGTGGCGAAACTATCAGGAGTATCAGTTGCAACAATTTCCAGAGTACTTAACAAAAGTGCGGTTGTATCTCCGGAAACTACGGAAAAGGTTGAAGCTGCCATCAAAGAGCTTAACTATCGTCCGAATTTTTTGGGAAGAAATCTGAGAAAACGTGAGACAAATGTCATTCTTGCTTTAGTGCCTTCGACAGAACATTCATATTATAGTGAAATAATACACGGAATGCAGAAAAAGGCTTTCGAATATGGATATGCAGTTCTTGTAAGTACGACAAACAGCTATCTTGAGCTTGAAGAAAGACTGCTTCAGATGCTTTTTAACAGAACGGTCGATGCCGCAGTGCTGCTTGGAACAAGACTGAGCAAGGAACGACTCGATGAAATTTCTGCAGTCAACAGTGTGGCGATGTGCTGTGAAGGGGTCGAGGGTTCTGACGTTCTAACGGTGGTTATCGATAATGAAAAGGCTGCATACGATGCTGTAAATTATTTAATTAAATCCGGACATAAGCGAATCGGAATGGTGTCAACAGAAGTAAGAGCACCGTCATCTGTGGCAAGAGAAGCCGGATACAGAAGGGCACTTGAGGATAACGGAATAGAATATGATGATGATCTGATGTTCAGAGGCAGCTATGATTATTACAGCGGTGCTGTTGCCCTTGAACAGTTTATGAAGCTCGAAAATAAACCGGATGCAATATTTGCAATATCTGATTTTCTTGCTTCAGGAGTATTAAAGAAAGCATCCGAGCTGGATCTCGAGATCGGAAAAAAATTTGCAGTTATGGGATTTGATAACATCAAAATGGCAGAAATGTACACACCGTCAATATCTACGGTTGAACAGCCTTGTTATAAGATGGGAAGTACGGTCACCGAACTGGTTATAGAAAATATTTCCGGAAAGAAAAACAGCGGATGTGTTGTTATGGAACACAGACTGGTGTTAAGAGCTTCAACCGGTGATTAAAAAAAGACGTATCAGTCATATATGAATTTATGACTGATACGTCTTTCTGTTTTTTTAAAGGCACTGCATGCTTGGAATAATTATGAAACAGATGACAATATTTTTTTTGCTTCTTCGATCAGTGTTTCACTTTGATTCTGAATGGTATCACTGAGAACACTTTCAAAGAGTTTGTTTAAAACAAATCCTGTTGTTTTTCCGCTGCATCCGAGATCACTTAGTATTGTTCCGTTTATTTTGAGTGCTGATAAACTGATGCATTCCTGTTTTTCAAGAATATCAACGGCGATTTTTCTGATCTCGTCAGGGTTATATTCACTATTTTGATTTAAGCTGCATTCACAATAAAAATCTGCCTTTTGCATGGCGATAAGTTTAAAGAAGAGTTCCGGACCGATTTCTGACATTATCTTTTTTATATCCTGGCGTGTTTCAGGTCTGCTTTCATGTACTCCGATCAGGGTCGTAATGTCTTTGACCGCTTTGTTATCATATTTCAGCCTTTTTAATATATCAAAAGCGCTTTTTTTGCTTTCGGCAGCGTGGATTGAAGCATTGTCTGCTGCGGATGATGCTTCTGACAATTTTCCGAGATCATGGAGAAGAAGAGCCAGTCTGATGGTAAGATCATTTTCAGCTCTGTCTATGCTTTTGACAGTATGCTCCCAGATGTTCCGGATTTTTATATCATCAGAGGATTCGATTTCAGGAATAAAAACAGCGATCAGTTTTTGGTAGTTCATAAGTATCCTGTATGCAGCTTTTCCGGAAATAAGTTTGTTTAATTCTGTTCTGATCCTTTCGGCAGAGATCATTTTCAGTGTATCTTTCAATTTGAAAATACTTTCTTCTGTGCGGCTGTCGACTGTGAAATCAAGCTGTGAAGCAAATCTGACTGCACGCATGATCCTCAGTGCATCCTCTTCAAATCTTTTGTTAGGCTCTCCGACACAGCGGATCAGTCTGTTTTCAAGATCCTCCTTGCCGCAGAAGCAGTCTGTTATGCCGGTATTTTCGTTGTAGGCAAGAGCGTTTATGGTAAAGTCTCTTCTCGAAAGATCGTCTTTCAGTTCACCTGAAAACAACACAGATTCAGGATGACGTTTGTCTGAGTATTTGCCGTCTATTCTGTATGTAGTTATCTCGATCTGCATTTTTTCTATCATGACTGCGATGGTTCCATGCTTTTTTCCTATGTCTATGCATTTGAAATCCTGAAATACCTGTTCGGTTTGTTCAGGAAGAGCGTTTGTTGTTATATCATAGTCTGAAGGAGTTCTGTCAAGAAGAAAATCTCTTACACATCCCCCGACGATATTTGCTTCAAAGCCTGCTTCTGAAAGCATGGAAAGTGCTGTTCTGACAGGATTCGGAATGGTTATCATTATATCATTTCCTTTCTGTATTTCAGTAACATACGTTACTATTATATCACCTTTTTACGCTGTTTTCCATATGTTATCATATGATTATCACAAAAAAGATTAAAATAATATATTGATAACAATACAGATAATAACCTGTGTCTCTGACCGTTAAACAGCAGAGCTTTGAAAAAATAGAAAAGGAGTCTTTAAAATGTCTGATAACAATACAAACAACAATCAGAATCAATCGTTTGAAGCAGTTTTTGATACTACAGCAACAGTACATGATAATCCATCTGAAGGTTCTGAAACAAAACGAAAACACAGCGGAGCAAAAAAAATCTTTAAGGCATTGGCAGCCGTTTTTGCACTGGTCCTGGTGTCAGTGGGATCAATTGCCGGATACAAATATGTTGATGAAAACGGAATACCTTTTATCGGTGAAGGAAAGTCAGAGAGCCATGAAAACAGAACACTTCCTGTCAAAGAAGACGGAAAACAGAACGATGTTCAGAAAACATCCTTTGACAGATCTGAGTATAAAAATAAAAGTGTTTTAAAGATCTCAGAGAAAAGTAAGGTTCTTGCTACACAGGGAATATATCAGAAGGTCATGCCTTCTGTTGTTGGTGTAACTTCAACTTTTGAATATCAGAATACAGCACTTAACTTTTTTGGTTTCGGTTCAGATCAGGGAACAAAGCAGTATGTTGGAACCGGCACAGGAATCATAATGTCTGCAGATGGATTTGTTCTTACAAATGCCCATGTGATTTCCGAAGATGATTACGGTGTGGCTTCTGAGATCACGATCATGCTTCAGGATGAGACGGAATATACTGCTGAAGTTGTCGGATGTGATACTCAGACAGATATCGCAGTTCTTAAAATAGATGCAAAAGATCTGACCCCTGCTGAATTTGGAAGCAGTTCGGCACTTGAAGTAGGAGAGCCGGCTCTTGCAATAGGAAATCCTCTAGGCTTTGATCTTTTCGGAACTTTGACAGTCGGATATATTTCCGGTCTTAACAGAGAAGTCAATGTAAATGATAATACTTTTAAGCTTATTCAGACCGATGCTGCTATCAATAACGGAAATTCCGGTGGACCGCTTATAAATGAGTGCGGACAGGTTATCGGCATCAACTCTCTTAAGATGTCTGCATCATATTCATCAAACACAGCGGCTATAGAAGGACTGGGATTTGCTATTCCTATAGATGATGCAAAAAAAATCGTTGATGACCTGATGGCTTACGGATTTGTTTCAGGCGGCCATGATATAGGTATTACATACAGAGATCTTTCAACTCATGCGTCATCGTCCGGAACAAGCGGTGTTCAGGTAACCGGAATCACTCCTGGCGGTCCTGCAGACAAAGCGGGAATACAGGTCGGAGACATTATTGTCGGAGCGGATGATGAGTATATAGGAAGTGCAGCAGACATGAAAAAAATATTAAGTGCTCATAAATCCGGAGATAAGCTCAGAATGACAATTGTCAGAAACAGATCGTATTATGATGTTCAGATCACTCTTGAAGACGGTATGTCCGGTGAATGATTTTGATAATAAAACAAAATAAAGCAAAAGAAACCGAATGTTTTTATTCGGTTTCTTTTGCTTTTTTTTCTGCATTGTTTAAGTTGAGATTGTACTGACGTATTTTCAGAATGAATGATAAATATGTTATCACAAGAAGAAGGCTCATCCAGAAAATTATTTTTGTACGTTCTTTGTATAACGTTTTTTTAGGAACCATATCAATAATGATATTTTCATTGTGCTGTTTATAGCTTATAAGTACTGAGACTCCGTTGAGATCATATGAAAATGTTTTTTTCCCGTTTTCACTGAAACGATCCATCGGGATATCACATGCAGTGTTGTTAAGGGACAGGATCGAATGATCGGAAAATATTCCTGTTTTCATGTCAATAATAGCAGAAATATGGGAGGCATTTTCAACTTCTTCAACAGAACTGTAAATATTCTCAAATTTCATGATCTCGTTGAGTGCTTCACTGGAAAATCTTAGTATAACAAGACCTTTTTTTCCGTCTCTTCTGGAAACGGCAGATTCAAATACACTGGATCTGTCATATGAATAGACTGTTGTTCCGGAATATTGATTATCGGGATTCCAGTCGCTGAAAGCTTCATTTATTTTTGAGTACTCATGTGACGGAGTTGTGCTGAATTGTATCACTCCGTAACTGTTGGAGATCAGTATTTCACTGGCTCCGGATGTGACACGCAGCGTTTCCATCTGCATGTCTTCCCGCATCAGAGCAGGATTGGAGGCGAGATATATTGATACTGTCTGTGCTTTTTTTTCGCATTCCTGCTTTATGTTTGAAGTGATGTAATCACAGGAGTTCTCTTTTGAGTCAAATTTTGCAATGATGTAGTCAATGTTTTTCAATGACGCTTTCTTTGCTTCGTTTTTTGTTATTACCCCTGAGCAGTATCCTGCAGTTATGATAATTAACACAGATATTATTAACGGAACGATGATCAGTTTTCGAAATGAAATTTTCATATTGTTTCCTTTCAGTCAGAGAACCTGTTCGTCGTTAAATATCAGTTGAAGGCTTGTATTCTGAGCAGATCACAGGAAGCTCAGACATAATGGAATTTTCTTCATATTTGCACAGCTGGTTGTATTGACAATACATTCTCTGAACGCTGTTTTCCATAAAATAATAATGCCATATATATGGTATTAGCGGAAGCAGCATAATGCCGGCGAGTACTCCGAAAAGAATATTTTCAGAAATAAAGAAAATCGCAAGACACATGAACAGCATAAAGACAAACAGCATGGTAACAAGAAGATGAATAAGCCTTTCGTGCTGCATAAACTGGATCTGCATGAGCAGTTCCTTTTTCAGGTCTGAAATGTTTTCGATTTGTTTCTGCTCAAGTAATCTGTCGATATACTCCATATAAGCAGTAAGATATTTTCGCATAAAACCCAACTCCCTTCAAAAAAATCTGTTTATTATTTTGCAGCAGACTGTTTTTTCTCAAAGTAAACCTTTGAAGCCTGCATAGCTATAATTATAGCAGCTCCTATTATAAAAAACAGCGGACTGAATGTTGATACTGTCATTTGTTTCTGCGGAACATCGAGAGTTGTAGGACCCATTACAATTGCGTAAAAAGAACCTAACATAAGACCGATGATCAGAAATACGGTGGCAGCACGATGCTTTTCAAGTGCACGGCGTATGAGCTTGATGATCGCGATAACGCCTACAATGATCCCAAGAACAAATACGATGACCGGAGGAAGCTTTTTAAAGTTAAAATTAAGTATTTCTTTTATTGAACTTATTATAGGCATATAAAGACCAAATATCAGAAGAAGTGTAGATCCGGAAATTCCGGGAAGTATCATTGCACATATGGCAACTGCACCTGCCATAAAAATATAGAGATACATTCCAAGCTTAAGATTTCCAAAGTCAATGCTGGTCGAGCTTCCGCCTGTAGGATTGAAATATGTTATCAGAACAACGACAGCAATTCCGATAAGTATCATGAATAATCTTGAAAGTTTGTTTTTAAGACAGTCTTTTTCTTCATAAATAACGATAGGTATTGCAGCAAGAATAAATCCAATGAATAAAGAAGATACCTGATAAATATGCTTTTCAAATGTTGCTGTCAGGATAATTACTGCAAGTCCGAATCCGATTGCCCAGCCGATACCGAGCTTGATAAGATAAATAACAGCTTCTTTTCTTTTTTCTTTTGTACCTGAGATAAGATCATCGAGTGAACTTACAAACTTGTCATAAAACCCCATTAAAAATGCGATAGTTCCCCCTGATACCCCCGGTACACTGTCAGCAAGTGCCATACAGAATCCGTTTATCATGGTTTTTATTATTCCTGCTTTTCCTTTATCGGATGTTTCTGTTTTTGCCATATAGACTAAATCCTTTCTCTGAATAAAATAAATATACATGTATCATTATAGTATATTCAAAAGTGGTTTGTCAATGACCATGAAGAGCGGATTTATGACAAAATGATTATTTTTTGATGTCTGATGAATTTAAAAGGGAATAGTCACCCGGGGTATAGTATTCAGATATTTTGATGTTTCTCTGTTCAACAGGATCCGGCTTGGTATCGCTGTTCTCTGCTGAAGCTATTATTCTTTTCAGTTCAACGCAGTCAAGAATATCAACTTTATTGTCGTTGTTGATATCGAGATTTTTTAATGATGTTCTTTGTTTAAGAAATTTTTTTTCATATTTTAGCAGATCTTCGGCATTTACAACATTATTAAAATCAATATCTCCGGTCAGGACATGTTCAGAGTAGGCCTTTATGCACAGATTTCCGATAGCTGCTTTTAAATATGTAATTTTATAGTCATTTTCAGGGTCGTCTTTTTCATCAGATCTCTGAGCCAGTTCCGGATAAGGGAGAATAGGACAGTTTTCTGTAAATGGCGCTGTCATGGAGATCTCTGTGTAGTGATATCCGGAATTGTCACCGGCAAGATCAAGCCATTTTCCGTTCTGAGGATCAAAGATAAAGCTTTCGTTCGGACTGATCAGACGACTGTTCGGATTGAGGTTGTATCTGGTGTCTTTACTGTTTGTATATTTCACTGCTGCTTCAACCGGGAAAAAGTACTTTGAATGTGTGTCTGTGATCTCTATCACAACAGAGAAAGAAGAATCTTTGTAAACAGGTATTTTCTGGCTGAGTTCAATAACGTGAAATCCGGGATGTCTGATGGTTCCGCTGTTTATCCTGACGTAACCGTCATCGTCATCGTCGTCATTCGTTCTGTTGGCGTATCCGGGATTTACATGGGTATTATCGGATGTGTCGACAGGTATATTTGTAAAGAGCGATATACAGTAATCAACATTTTCTGAGATCGTATAGAAGCCGACAGCAGAAATAACCTCTGTATCTTTTGCCGTAAATATATTTGCCATGGTTCCGGTATTGTATTTTTCCATATTTTGGGCTTCGGTTATATTGCTTGCTGCTATACCATAGTTTAATGATGTTGACCATCCAAAAGTATCATATTGATATATATTTTGATAATAATTGATATCGACAGATGAATAAACGACAGGATTGATCAGGGAACTGTTTTCATATGAGATCCAGAGTATTCCGCCTTTTCCGGAATCATTTCCGAATCCGCTGCTTGACCATGCACACCATGCACCGTCATTTTCAGGCATATGGTCTGAAACGAAATTGTTTTTGCTGTAGGTATTGTCCCATCCGATGATCATTACTGAATGACAGTTGTTGTCATCTGAAAAATGATAACTGTCTGTTCTGCTGAGTGCACCTGTTTCCTGATTAAAATATGCATTGTTCAAGGAAACCGAGCAGATAACGGGATCTTTTTGCGAAAGGATAGTTTTGATTTTTTTCTCATCAGCCTGAGTTTCCGGAGAAAGAAACGGAGAAAGATGATCAATATCCTTTATAATAAAATCTGATGAAATATTTGAATTTTTATCAAGAAAAAGTTCGATGTCATACGAAGAAGAATCATATCCGATCTCTTTTTCCGTAACCATACCCTGACCTGCTGCCACTACAGAAGATGCAATATATGATGATCCTCCGTTATTAAGAAATCGTTCAGGATTTTTTGTGTGCGGAAAAGCCTCGAGTCCTGAGAAAGGAAGATATGAGAGAAATGCTTCAGAAAAATCAATATATATGTTCTTTTTAAGAAGGTTGGATTCGATCGCTCCGAAGGTGGTGAATGTCCAGCAGGAATTTGCATTTCCCTGATCTTTGATCCCGGGGATTATATTATAGTCACTCAGGAGAAATTTTTCATCAAATGAGCTTTCTGAAAGATCCTCTTCACTATGCACATTTTCTGAATGACAAAGAGTTGCTGCAGTAAAAAGACAAAATAACGAAACAACAAAAATTTTTCTAATAAAGTAATTTTTCATTTATATATATTCCTTTCGGTCAGTCTGGAAATATGTATCAACGGTAAAAATACCATATCATGAGATCTCATTGCAAAGAAGGCTTTTTAATCTGATAACATCGGTAATATCAGTGCTGTTATCCTGATCAGTGTCATATTGTCCCGGATAATCTTCTTTATCATAAATGTTTAAAAAATATTCGATCAGCTTAATATAGTCATGAATATCAATTGAACCATCAGGTTCAGTATCACCGGGGATAAAATCTGATGTAAGGACTTTTAAGCATACATCCCCGAGTGTAACAGAACGCAGTCCGGATATTTCTCCGGCAAGCTCCAGCTTTTCAGGATATCTGTAAGTGTAAACACAATTTGCTGTGTCATGCCAGACTATCCCGTCACTGCTTACAAAGCTTTGATGCGGTTTGTTCTCTGAACGGCTGTAGAATATGATTTCAGACTGTGTGTTGTTTTGTGTTATAAATGCCGAGGATGCTTCAGAAGCTATCATATATGGGTTTTCGATGTTTTTAAGTTTGATCACGACTGAGAATGGAGTGTCCTTTTCCATAAAAAGTGCTGCAGGAAAATCAATGGTATGATATCCTGTGTATTTTTCTGTTCCTGATATGTTTAAAACCGATGTTCCTGAAACAGGATCTGTGATATCTTCGATCTTTTTGTAGACAGAAATGTCATAACCGGCGTTTTCTTCAGTTGTGTAAAATGATACTGCTGACAGCATGACAGGATCGTCAGTGCTGTATATTCCACTCATATATCCGGTCATGCTTTGCTGTGCCTGATCCGGTGACAGAGATACGGTCCATCCGTATTCGTCATATGAAAGCATGCTTTTATATGCGTCACAGGGCTTGCAGAAATAGCATGCTGCTTCACTCAGACTTTTGTCTTCATATGAGAGCAGGAAATATCCGTTGTCGCCCCAGCTCTCACCCCAGC
The DNA here is from genome assembly GCA_045643005.1 of Oscillospiraceae bacterium. Lineage (GTDB taxonomy): Bacteria > Bacillota > Clostridia > Oscillospirales > Ruminococcaceae > HUN007. The sequence goes on from JAZUJY010000102.1 coordinate 21,332, forward strand.
TGTTTTTCACGATCCAGGCACCGTCATGTTGAGGTCTGTTGTTTTCCGGAAAGTTTTCTTTTGAGAAATTGTCATCCCAGCCAACCAGAAGTACAGCGTGTGTTACTTTTGACGGGGACGAACAGAAAAATGAAAAGTGTTCGGGATCATAATACTGCTTATCGCTGTTTATGAAGCATGATACTGAGTTTTTATTATATATCAGTTCTTTGATGAATTCGGTTTCGTATTTTTTATGTTCTGATATCCATGAATGAAGGTTTAAAACATCTGTGACTTTGTATTCACATTCGTTTTTCATTTCACCTGAAAGTGTCATGGACTGATCGTATGGAGCCTTATATTCACTGACAGGACCTATCCAGCGGCTTAGTACAGCAGCTGCGAGTGTATTTGTTCCTCCCGCCTTGAAGACGTTGGAGGAAGGAGAGTAGAAAGCATGTTCTCCGTTAAAGGCAAAATAAGAAAGATGCCATGGTGACAGAAGGGGAGAATCTTCATAGTTGTTTTTCAGTATTTGTGTTTCAAGTGATTCAAGAGCGCATATAGCCCAGCACGTATTATAGTTGCCCTGGGTCCTGGTCCCTGAAACAAGACCGAGCTTTCTGAGATCAAATGATTCAGGAAGTGATTGATCAGACGGTTTGTATATTTCTGTATCGTTTTGTAAAATATCACTTTTTACGGAGGCAGTTGTAGTCTGAAGAGCCGGAGCATCATTAAAAGCGCCAACGTTATCAGCCGGTGCAGGGTGTATTTTTTCAGATGAACAAAAATCATCCGAAAAAAATAAAAGTGTTAAAACCGCAAACACGGTAAAAAAAGCAGATGGTTTCAGAGCAGATGACCTCCATTCAGCGTGATTTTTTTCAGAGAGCGAACAGTAAAATTTTTCTGTTGACAATGTGTAAATATTTTTTGATGTTCTGCTGTAAAAAAGCATGGAACCGTTCTTTTGCTGTTCAAAGCTCTGCTTTTAACAAGCAGAGGCGATTCGTAGAATCGGTTTCCGCTCAGTCGGAGATCGTACTCCGACTGTTTGGTCAGATATCCCTCGCCGCCTGCAGAGGCGGAGGATATCTTCTGTGTTGTTATATTTATTATATAAAAATATTAATAATAAATCAATAAAAAACAATAATAAGGACAGATAATATAACAAGCAGGGATTTGAACAACACAGAGTTTTGAATAATGTCAACTTTTTTGTCGAATATGGTTGACATTATTTCAAAAAAAATATTGACATTGCTTTTTGGACGTGATATAATAATAAAGTCGCTTGAAGAGATAAGCTGTTTGAGCGAAGTAAATACTGGGGTGTAGCCAAGCGGTAAGGCGGTAGACTCTGACTCTATTATTTCCGGGGTTCGAATCCCTGCATCCCAATCAATCAACTCACATAATTATTATGTGAGTTTTTTTGTTTATGGCATCAATGAGCCGATGGCTTGTATGATGTCTTTTTTGATAATATAAAAAAGGTGTTGTATAATATGGGAAATCAGTTTCAGAGAACAGAAGCGGTACTGGGTTCGGAAAATATGAAAAAGCTTGATTCGTCACATGTTATTGTGTTTGGTATAGGAGGCGTCGGCGGATATGTGGCTGAAGCACTGGCAAGGAGCGGAGTCGGACATCTTACGCTTGTTGATATGGATACAGTCAGCATAACAAACATCAACCGTCAGATCATTGCATTGCATTCAACTGTAGGAAGATACAAAACAGAGGTTATGAGTGAGAGGATAAAAGATATAAATCCACTGGCGGAAGTAACGACAAGGAACTGTTTTTTTATGCCTGAAAATGCAGGTGAATTTGATTTTTCCATGTATGATTATGTTGTTGATGCAGTGGATACGGTAACAGCAAAGCTTGAAATAATTATGTGCGCAAGAGAGTCCGGAGTTCCTGTGATAAGCAGTATGGGAGCCGGAAACAAGCTCGATCCTTCAAGATTCAGAGTCAGTGATATTTATAAAACATCAGTTTGTCCTTTGGCAAGAACGATGAGATATGAACTAAAAAAGAGAAATGTAAAGAAACTAAAGGTCGTTTTTTCAGATGAGCTGCCAGTAAAGCCTGCCGGTTCCGAGACTGCGCATGGAAAAGTGACTCCGGGAAGTACGGCGTTTGTTCCTTCCGCGGCAGGACTTCTTATAGCATCGGAAGTTGTAAAAGATCTGTGCGTTTTATGATAGTATCAACTATTAAGCAACATGCAGTTATTGATAATTATATCTGATATAAAGATTAGCTATTCTTACTAATTGAAACGCTGTTATTTTGGTGATATAATATAAAAGTCGTGTTGATTTCACGATTTGCAATAGTTTTCCAATGTTTCGTGTTTTTGTCTGTTTATCAGACAAAATATATTACCAGATTGACCGGAAGAGAGATGTTTTAATCAATGATCAAAAAGTATGTAACGGATTTGAAAACAGAGTTTAAAGGCTATAACCTGAAGAAATTCTCGCAGGATCTGATGTCAGGTCTTACAGTTGCGGCAGTGGCACTTCCGCTTGCACTGGCTTTTGGTGTAAGTTCAGGTGCAGATGCAGCAGCAGGACTGATAACAGCGATCGTTGCGGGATTTTTTATTGGCTTTCTCGGCGGCGCTTCATATCAGATATCAGGACCGACCGGAGCGATGACTGCAATTTTGCTTGCGCTTTCTGCAGAATCTGGTCTGCAGAGTGTTTTTTTTGCAGGACTTTTGTCAGGCGCATTTCTGATAATTGCAGCGATTTTTAAAGTCGGAAAATTGGTTAGTTATATTCCGTCTCCTGTTATTACAGGATTTACTTCAGGAATTGCTGTTATTATTGCACTCGGACAGGTGGATAATTTCTTTGGAACTGTTTCTGAAGGAAAAAGTGCAGTTGAAAAGCTTTTGTCATATGGGGATAATGGATTCCATCCTGACATGAATGCACTTCTTTTTGGAATCATGGTCGTTATCATCATGATCGTTTATCCGAAAAAATTGAATTCAAAATTTCCTTCTTCACTTGCATCAATTATTATCGCTTTGATAGTTCAGCTTATTTTTAAATTTGACGTAGCAGAGGTTGGAAATATTCCAAAAACTCTTCTTCTTGAAAACAGACTTGATCTTAAGAGTATAGATTATAAAGAAATAAAGAAATATCTTTCCCCGGCATTCAGCATAGCTGCTTTGGGTATGATAGAAAGCCTTCTTTGCGGTGCTTCTGCCGGAAAAATGAAAAATGAGAAGATCGATGCACAGAGAGAGCTTGTTGCACAGGGTATAGGAAATATGCTTATTCCGTTTTTCGGAGGAGTTCCTGCAACAGCTGCTATCGCAAGAACAAGCGTTGCAATAAAATCAGGTGGAAATACAAGACTGGTTAGTATCTTTCATTCGCTGACTCTTATAGCTTCAATGTTTCTTCTCGGACCTGTAATGTCTAAGATTCCGCTTGCAGCACTGGCCGGAGTTCTTATGGTCACTGCGTGGAGAATGAATGACTGGAAGGCAATAAAAAACATGACATCACACAGACTTAAGGTATCTCTTCTTCAGTTCTTTATTACCATGGCAGCAACAGTCATCTTCGATCTTACAATGGCAATTCTTATAGGTGTTGTTCTTTCAATGGTCGTATTTGTTTTAAAGAGCTGCGAACTCAAGATCGATATCAGTGATGTTGATACAAACAGACTTAAAGGACAGAATTTTAAAACTTCTTTTGATACTACAAAGCTTGTTTATCTTGCAGGTCCTTTGTTCTTTGGCACTCAGGAAAAGCTCACAGCTGTTCTTCCTCAGCTTGAGAATTCAGCATCAGTTATTTTTTCAATGAGAGGTGTTCCGATGATCGATGATTCAGCAATAGCAGAGCTTGAATCGATCGTTACGGTGTTCAGTAAAAAGAATATATCGGTTTTATTCAGCGGTGTTCAGCCAAGAGTAAAGAGTACCCTGGAAAGAGCCGGATTTATCGACAAAGTCGGTGAAGACAGTTTTTACTGGGATGCTGTTTGTGCACTCGCTTATATTGATGAACAGTGCGCTTAAGCAGAAATAATTAATAAAAAAGCTGATCCCTGTCGTTTGAAAAAATGACAGGGAGTTTTCATGTGTGTCGGGCATGACACACAGCCAGTCGGTGAAAGTCCGACCACAGGTATTTACCGCCAAGTGTAGCGAACCACAAGTCGAAAGTCGTGAGGCTGGGACAGAGGAAGTGGTGTAGCGATTCTTTCACGACCACGAACA
>JAZUJY010000103.1:0-12221 GCA_045643005.1 Oscillospiraceae bacterium
CTCCGACTGAGCGGGAACCGATTCTACGAATCGCCTCTGCTTGTTAAAAGCAGAGCTTTGAACAACACAGAGCTTTGAAGTGAAAAAAGTTCACATCTATATTGTGCAAGATGTGAACTTTTTTGTATTTTGTATGAATGAATATTATTTAGAATAACGACAAGAAGTATGTTGACTTTTTCTGTAGATTATGTTATGATAAATGTGAACTTAGTTCATACCAAAACATGAATTATATTGCATTAAGTTGAAGAAAGCGAGGTAATTAATATGGATTTTTATTATTTGTCAGCGAAAGATCAGCTGAAAAAACTAAGATATTATTACAGAAACAAGCTGATAGACAGGGAACAGTATATTGCACTGTCTGCTTATGCAAAAATGGGATCTCCGGAAGAATCGGAAAGAAAACTTCAGATGATACTCGGAAGACGGTTCAGAATTTTCAAAGATGATGAATAACACCTGACAAAAGTATTTTTTCAATTTTCCTTTTAATGATTATTTTATTTCAGAGAGATAATATTACAGATTCAGAAATGTATATGTGTAAACAAAAGCAAAAATATCAGAAGCAGATCCTTTATGTTTTTGTGATTTCAATTGAGTGCTGTGATTATCACAGAAAAAAAGCGACCGGTGATTTTTCTCCGGTCGTGTTTTTCTGATAAAATGCTCCTGATGAGAACGGATAGGCTTTTTCCGGATCTTTAGGGTTAAAGCTTTGGATTAACATGAACAGTACAGTGTTTGACATCCGGAAAACTGTTTTCAATTGCCAGGTGAACTTCTTCGGCAGTATCGTGTGATTCGAGAAGAGTAAGAGATGCATCCATAAGTATTTCAACATCAACATATATTTTTGAACCGAAAAGCCTTGTTTTTATTTCATCAATTCCTTCCACCTTCTGAGTGCTGAGAATGACTTTTCTCATTTGATCAACGGTTTCTTCAGGACATGCTCTGTCGACCATTTTGGAAACGGCGTCATTGAAGATGTCAAATGCAGCTTTTTCAATGCAGACACAAATAAGTACACATGCAACAGGATCGAGGATCGGAAAACCGTGTCTTGCTCCGAGAATTCCTGCAAATGCACCGACAGACGAAAGAGCGTCTGATCTATGATGCCATGCGTCAGCCATGAGAGCCGTGATATTGGTCTTTTTGGCAGCTGCTCTTGTGTACCAGAACATTGCTTCTTTTACAGCAACTGAAACGATGGCTGCAATCAGTGGGGCCATTCCGGGAACTGCCAGGTCTTTGTAGTTGTCTTCGGCGATTTTAAGTATACCGTTATATCCTATACCGAGTCCTGTCAGAGAAAGAAGGACGGCAAGGAGTATCGATGCGACACATTCCATTCTTTCATGTCCGTAAGGGTGTTCCTTGTCTGACTGTTTGCTTGAAAGCGATACGCCTATCATGACAACAAATGTGCTGAAAACATCAGAAGCCGAATGGACTGCGTCAGATACCATAGCACTGGATCTTCCAAGTATTCCTGCTGTCAGTTTTCCTGCTGACAGAATTGTATTGAATATGATACTGACGGTTGAAACCTTAAAAGCAATTTGTTTTTCAGTTTTTGAAGTTTTTTTCTCACAATAAGTGATCCGTGTATCTTTTTCATTCATTTTATCTTCTCCTTTCATATATACAGAAAGGCATCTGCACATTGAATCATCTGTGCAGACGCCGGTTTGTCCGTACTGAAAAAATAGATTTTCTATTATTATACTATTCACGAATAACGTTGTCAATAGGTTTGTCAAGGCTAACCATGCATTTTTTTCAGATTTTTTTTGCATCTTTTTATAAATTGTTTTATTGTAAAAACAAAAGATATGTGGTATAATAATATGTATATGTAAATAAATATTTATTGATAAATAAAAAGAATTACAATACACAGAATATCCATTGTATCTGACTGCCGACAGCCGTACACTGAATATTTTCATAAAGGATTGATAATAATTGAGTAACCTATTGAAGAGAGTGGCTGCAATTCATGATATTTCTTGTTTCGGAAAGTGTTCTCTGACAGTTGCGCTTCCTGTTATTTCTTCAGCCGGTATTGAAGTCAGCGTTATTCCGACAGCAATGCTGTCAACGCAGACAGGGGGGATAGATGGTTATACATTTCGTGATCTGACTGATGAGATCATTCCTGTTGCAGATCACTGGAAATCTCTTGACCTGAAGTTTGATGCTGTCTATACCGGATTTCTCGGGACCTTTCAGCAGATAGAGATAGTGTCACAGGTGATCGACAAATTAGCTGACGAAAACACTATGATCATCACTGATCCGGTTTTGGGAGACTGTGGAGAACTTTATTCGGTTTTTGATGACAGGTTTCCGTCTGAAATGAAAAAACTTTGTATGAAAGCAAATGTTATTGTTCCTAATATGACTGAAGCTTTCCTTCTGCTTTCCATGCCTTATATAGAAGGACCGTATGATTTTGAATTTGTCTGCGATATAATGAAGAAACTGTCGGAGCTCGGACCGGAAAAAATAGTCCTTACCGGTGTTGAGAGCAAAAACGACCTGGTCGGCACTGCTTTTTATGATAAAAAAACAGAAAACTGCAGATGCCTGATGAAAGACAGGATCAATGACAGATTTCACGGATCGGGAGATGTTTTTGCAAGTGTTCTGACAGCAGGTCTTGTCAGTGGTCTTGATCTTCAGAACGCAGCTGAAGTTGCTTCAAATTTTACTTATGATTGTCTTATACGAACCAAAAATGCAGGAACAGATCTGCGTTTTGGTGTGAATTTTGAATCAGGTCTTCATTCTCTGCATGATATGATAAACGATCATATTGATTAATGCTCATATGAACCGAAAATACACTATGAAAGGAGTCTTGTATGTCTGAAATACATGAATCAGGAGAAAACTATCTTGAAACTATTCTTATACTTCAAAACAGAGGTGTGAGTGTCAGATCCATAGATATCGTAAGAGAAATGAGCATCTCAAAACCAAGCGTCAGCCGTGCAATGAGTATTCTCAGAGAGGGCGGTTTTGTTCTTGTTGATCCTGATGGCTATATATCAATGACTGAAGCAGGGATGGAAGTTGCTCAGAGAATATATGAAAGACACAGAGTACTGACTGAATGGCTTGTAGATCTCGGTGTTGACGAAAAAACTGCTGCTGAGGATGCCTGTAAGATAGAACATGACATAAGTGCAGCTTCGTTTCAGAAGCTTAAGGAACATCTGCGTGAAAAACATAATAAAAATATAAAATAGGAGTGAATAAATTATGCCGGCTAAATACCATTTGCCTGATTTTGTCCGTCACTTTAAGTTAAATATGATACTTGCAGAATTGCTGGAGAAAAGTCCGGAATTTTTTTACGATGGAGTTGAAATTGCTTCAGTATACGGAACTTTTCCGACATCGCTCTGGAATGGAGGAAGATCGTTTAGCGGAATGATCGAACCAAGAGTTATGGAAGCTATGATCCGGGCTTTTAATGACAGAAATATACCTTTAAGATTTACTTTTACAAATCCTAAGATCAAGCTTGAGCATCTTAAAGATACCTTCTGCAATACCTGCCTTAAAATGGCAGACAACGGGCTTAACGAAGTGATCGTAATGTCTCCTCTTCTCGAAGATTATATCAGAACAAAGTATCCTAACTACAAAATAACAAGCTCTACCTGTAAACAGCTTGAGGATCCTGATGCTTTGAAAACTGAACTTGAAAAGGACTATAATCTTGTAGTTTTGGATTATAACTGGAATAACCGTTTTGATGATCTGAAAAAAGTTCCTCATAAGGATAAGTGTGAGCTTCTGGTAAATGCATGCTGTGTTCCGCACTGTCAGAGGAGGAAGGAACACTACGAGTATGTCGGTGAGTATCAGATGAAGCTGACAGAACATATGAAGCATCCGAATGAGCCGTTTGACTGTAAAGACTTTGAATGTCCTCAGATGGGAATGTCGATCTATCAGATAACAGATTTTGAAACTCACATCAAACCTGAGGATATTTACGGAAAATATGTACCGATGGGCTTTGAAAACTTTAAAATAGAAGGAAGATCTGTTCCGGATATAAACGTTCTTGAAACTTATATGTACTATATGGTAAAGCCTGAGTACAGAGATGAGGCAAGACTTACGTATCTTCTTGCACTTACAAGACCGCATAAATATTTTAATGAATAACGGGAGGTGCATCATTTGAGAAAAACAACCAGTATTTTTTCAGCGCTTCTGGCTGCAGTAATGTTATCATCCTGTGTAATAAACGAAAATGTTTATGCTGCTGACGGAGCATTTCCGGATAACAGTGATATAAGCATCATCAAGCAGGCTGTTTTGGGGATCGGTTCAATAGAAGACGGTAAAAAAGCTGAACTGGATATTAATGAAGACGGAAAGCTCAACATTTTTGATGCGATAAGGATCAAGAATGAGATCTTATATGCTGAGAAAAGAAAACCGGTATATACGGCAAATAATCTTGATGTTCCAATGATAATGCAGAATCCGGAGCTGCCGACAGGATGCGAAGCTACTTCTCTTACCATGCTTCTGAATTACAGCGGCTTTTCCGTATCAAAATCAACTATAGCGGAGCTGATGCCAAAATACGGAATATACTACCGGAACGGAACAATGTACGGACCTGATTATTATACCACATTCCCCGGAAATCCATTCAACAGCAGTGGATATGGCTGCTATACTCCGTGTATGGTGACTACAGCCGGAAGTTATTTTAGCAGTATAGGAAGAAATGACGTAAGGTTAAAAGAGATCACAGGAACAGATTTTTACGATCTGTATGATTATATAGATATCGGAAAGCCTGTAATGATATGGGCGACCATGTATATGATCGCTCCGCGTGACACAGATACATGGACAACTCCTGAAGGTAACAGGCTTACCTGGCATGGAAATGAGCATTGTCTTGTTCTGACAGGATATGATAAAAATCAGGGAATCGTGTATATTAACGATCCTCTGGTAGGCAAGACCACTTATAACGCTGAAACAGTGAGAACAAGATTTGAACAGATGGGAAAATTCTGCGGCATTATAGAAGCTGACGGTGAAGAACCGGTTGTTCATACGCCTCAGAACGATTCTCCGTCAGGAATTGAGACCGGCAAGGTTTATCATGTCGGTGATGTTATTGAATATCATGGTCCTGCGTATTATTCAAGCTTTGGTGGAAAATCCGTTGAAGCTGACGGAACATTTACCATTACCGAAATAGTAAGTGATCCTTCAAGACCATATCGTATCAGGATAGGGTCAGTGGGCTGGATCGAATACAAATAGAATTTTTATAGCAGAATGCTCCGTAACTCAATGCATTCTGCTTTTTTTAGCTGAAAATGAAAATACTATAATATAGTATATGTTTTTTAGAAGAAAATATACTTGCTTTTAATTCCATAATATGTTATTATAATAATTGATAACATACATATTATGGAAAGAATGGTGAAAAATGAAAATGATAAAAAACAGTGTCAGAGGTTCCGTGTGTATATCTTTAACACTTTTAATGCTTCCTCTTTATTCTTTTGCTCTTGCCTGTACAGACTGTGTGAAGATATCATCAGCAGAAAGAATGGTTTCCAAGGCGGAAGATCTAGGACTTATTGCAGCAATGTCCAATTATAATACTTTATTGCAGAAAACTTATGGATTATATGCCGTTTCTGATATTGCTGAAGCTGAAAGTGATCTTACAGAGTGTTTTGAAGAATCATTGCCTTTGAAAATGGAAACAGAAATATTTAACAATACTATTTCGTTTGAAAAAGAGTGCGTATCGGTAGAATTTCCCAATTATGCAGTTCTTGCAAATCCTGAGATATTAAAGTATCAGATATCAGAATATTTCAGATATGAAGAATATGCCGGAATGTTTGATATTCTTCTTTCAAAACTAAAAGACCGTGAAGATATTCTTGATCATAACATCAGCGTTTCGGATAACATGAATTCAGAAAAAGGTACAGCGGTGTCTGATATTTCAAAAGAAGAAGCCGTGGATTTTTTTAAACAAATATCGCAGAAAAAAGATATATCAAGCGAAGGCGTGTTTTTTTTCGGGTCAGATAAATCAGAAATAATAAATAAAGAAACCGAAAAGATCGAAGAGTTGTTTGGAAAATCAAATGTGACAGATCCGGTTCCGGGATTTTTTGAAGAATATGAAGAGACGGATGAGAGAAAAAAATCATATGAAAAATATTTTTACGATGCACTTACGTTTACAAAAAAGCTTTTTTGTAACTGTGATCTTTCTGAATTAAGTGATGATATCTGTACGACAGAGTATATCATGAAGCATTTCAGCTGTATTACTGATGAAAAAAAACAATATTCAGACGAGAGCTTTACTTTTTCATCTGCCAACAATTTACTGTTTGGAAAAGAGTCAGAGTATATTATTTTTGGAGATGAAAATACAGAAATCAATATTGAGTCAATGAAAAACTGCATTTTTGCAGTCAGATTTGTTCTGAACTGTATCAGTGTGTTCAATGACAGCAATATTCAGGCAGCAGCAGAAATTGCAGCAGCAGCAGCTTCGCTTGTAACAGGAGTGCCGGAATCAGTTTACAGATATCTCTTTCTTTTCTGCTATGCTGCTGTTGAATCCGAATCAGACGTTGAAAAGCTGGTTTCCGGTGAAAAAGTTCCTCTGTATAAATCATGTCCCGATATTCAAATAAAAAACACAGATGAAAAATCACCGTCAAAGCATGCTCTGATTTCTGAACCTGAACTTGATTATCGTGACTATATGAGACTTTTTATTCTTTATTCTCTGCAAAATGAAAAAAGTGAAAGAAATATTCTGATCAGGACTGCAGCTGTTATTGATTCGAATATGAAATACGGATTATCTGATTATAAAAACGATGAAGAAAAATATTTTGAAATAACACAGGCATATACTGTAATTGAAATAAATCCAGAAGTTAAAACTGATATGATGCTTCCGGATATATTTGACGGGAACAGTAATGGCAAACAAAAAAAGCTGTCGTTAAGAAAAATAAAAAGCTTTTAGGAGTTGATGATATTTGGAGATATTTATTTTAATTGCGGATACTGAAAAATCCTTTTCTGAATACGAAAAATATATGAAATTTGTATCAGAAGAAAGACAAAACAGAATCAAAAGATTCAGATCTGAAAAAGACAAGATGATCTCATTGCTGTCGGGATTGCTGATAAGGAGTAAACTGGCCGAATTCCTTGAAACAGATCCGAATAAAATAGAAATAGTAAAAGGTGAAAACGGAAAGCCGTATGTTTCAAATTTTGAAAATATCCATTTTTCATTGTCACATTCCGGCGAAATGATCATGCTTGCTCTTGATGAAAATAATATAGGAGCAGATACAGAACTGATTAAAAAAGACAATACTGATATTGCTGAGTCTTTTTTTACAAATACTGAATACGAATATATTTCCAACTCGGAAAATCCTACAAAAAATTTTTACAAAATATGGACCATGAAAGAAGCATATCTGAAAATGACAGGAGAAGGATTAACTAAAGGATTAGATAATTTTGATGTATTTGACCCGAAAATTAATAAAATGTTAAAAACTTATAGTTATAGTGACAAATATATGACTGCAATTTGTAGTGAAAAATGGAACAAAGAGGAATTCAAACCACTTTTTGTAAATATTAGTGATATATTAGGGCGTTTTTTGCCTTAAAAAAGTACTTATTTTTTTATAAAAAAATAAAATAGATAAAAAAATCTCTTGTTATTTTTTTTGTTTTGTGATATACTAATATCCATGGTGAATAACAATTATTATATTAGTTATACTGCATAAATAATTGCACCTGTTATATTATTGGTATAAAATGAATAATTGTAAATCCAAGGAAAGTTTATAATTATTTTAAGGGAGGAACTTATATGTTAAAAAGACGTTCTGCTGTTATTTTATCAGCAGCAATGCTGTTATCAACAATTGGTTCAGCATTTAATTTTACAACTGTATCAGCTGATGGTGCAGGAATGTTAGGCGGTGCAGTTGCACCTTTAGGAGACGCTAAAGTCGTTAATCTTAAAGAAGCTGCAGGTTCAAAGTCAGGGGTAGTTAATTATCAGTTTGGTCTTAAGGACTATAACAAAACTACTTTTAACGGCAAGATAGCTTATACTTACAATAACGCTTATTTTGCAGCAAGCTCAGATGTTTATAATAAAGATCTCAGCACACTTTCATTAAGTCTTGCAGCAGCAGCTTATGGGCCATATTCAAAAGACTCAAAGACTAATGATTCAAACGTTAAGGATTTCTTTAGTGAAACAGGCTTTGAAAATTATAAAGCCAATGACGGATTTACAGATACTGCAAAGGGTAATGTAGGTGTTGCAGTAGCTTCCAAGGTTCTCACAATCGATGGAGTTGCTACACCGGTCGTTGCAGTAGCTTTCAGAGGAAATGAATATGTAAATGACGTTTTAACTGATTTAAATATTGGTTCAACAGGAAATCATGCAGGTTATGAAGCTGCAAGCAATGATGCTGTAGACTTTATCAACAGCTATATCAGTGAAAACGGATTTACAAATGCTAAGATCTGGATCTCAGGCTTTGGCAAGAGCGCAGCTGTTTCAAATATTGCAGCAGCAGCACTTTCACAGAAATATTCAAATGAAAATGTTTATGCTTACAACTTTGGTGCACCGGCTGTAACAACAAACAGTGACGCTGATAAGTATAACAACATTTTCAATATTATTGATGCAAATGATCCTGTTACTAAGATCGGCTTCAGCAAGCTCGGTTTCAAACGTTACGGTGTTGATAAATATCTTTCAACAGCTGTATCTGACAAGGATTACAGTGCTGTAAGCAGTGAAGTTGATGAATTTAAAGGCATGCAGGTTGAAGATGATATAATCAACAGAATGCATGACGCACTTGCTATCAGAGACTTTACCGGTATTGAAGAATTCAAGGCTGATAATGCTGATATTATTTCAAGTGCAAAGCAGGCTTACAAAAATGCAAACGGCAAAAAAGAAAAGGCAAAGGCTGCTAAAGCAGAATTTGAAAAATACACAGAGGCTTCAGTTCAGGTTCCTGATTTCCAGAACGTTTCACTTGATTTCGCTGCAGGTTATTTAGCTGATCTGATGGGCAGCAGAGAAAGATATGTTTCAGAGTATCAGGAAGGCGTTATTGCTCTTACAAAGCTTGCTCTTAAGGAAGACGTTTCTTCTGTAAAGAAACTTGCAAAAGATGCAAGAGCAAAATACACTACTCAATATTTCTATAACATTAAAGACAAGTTCTTTAAACAGGCTGAAGAAGAATACAAAGCACTTATCGAATCAAAACTTGATGATATCAATGTTGAAGAATTAATTGATAAACTTGGTCCGAATCCAACGCAGGAACAGATCAATGCTGAACTTGAAAAATATGTATCTGCTGAAGAAAAGAAAGCTATTCAGGATAAGATTATCGATTCAGCTAAGGAAGAGATTAAGAACGATGTTATTGATACAGTTAAGCAGGCTGGAATTAAGGCTTCTGAAGATGATATCAGAGCTGCACTTGACAAGTTTAACAGCAGTGATATCGATGTAAATGCAATTAAGAATTATGATTTTAACAATGCAATTACAAATCCGCTTATTCTTATTGATCTTGATATTCTTGTAAAGTGGTCTGCAAACGCTGAAGCAAATGCAGATTCTTTAGGTTATTCAATGACACCTTCTTCATATGCAAAAGCTGTGAAGGATATGGAACTTAACAACAAAGCAACATTTGATTCATCAAAATATCGCAGTGTATTTGTTAAATTCAAGAGCGGTAAGGAAGCTTCAGTAACTGTTGACGGAAAGAAATTTACTTTTGACGGTTCAACACTTTCTGCAGACGGTGATTACAGAAACGTAATAGTAAACAACGGCGTAGAAAGAAGCGTTACTGTTTACCTGAATGCAGATAAGGATTATACAGTTACTATTGATGGTGAAACTGCAGCTCCGAAATTCGAAGAATTTGATGCTGTAACAGGTAAAAAGACAGCAGCTGACTATACTGATAATGAAGATGGTACATTTACAGTAAATAAAAATGAAGATTTCAAGAAGGTAACAGTTAAGGCTCAGTACAAAGACGGCACACCTGCTGTTTACGGTTATGCAACCGGTACTGACAGTGTTTCTGCAGATTCAGCATCATACAAAGTATCAGCAGTTTCAGCAGAAGAAGAAGGCGATATATTTGTTGGCTGGTATCTTGGCGGCGTTCTTGTAAGTGAAGACAGTGATTTTGAAGTAGATGCTGTTGACGGTACAGAACTTATAGCTGTATTTGATAAGTATTCTGCTCCTGATGAAACAACAACAACACCAGAAGAAACAACAACACCTGCAGAAACAACAACACCAGAAGAAACATCAACAACACCTGCAGAAACAACAACACCAGAAGAAACATCAACAACACCTGCAGAAACAACAACACCAGAAGAAACATCAACAACACCTGCAGAAACAACTACACCTGCAGAAACAACTACACCAGTAACAACTAGTGATGAAACACCTTCAACTGATGTTAAAGTTGTTGAGTTTGACTTCGATAAAGAAAATAATAAACTGAATGATCAGGTTAAGGATAATTCATTTATCTTCAGATATTCATATGAGGATGACTTTGATCTTAAGGGAATGAAGTTTAACTTGGATGCTGTTGAAGTTCTTAGCGATGACAGCAAGAAAGCATACTCAGAAGATATCGTAGTTAGCGGCAGCAATCTTGTTGCTAAGTTCAATGGTAAGAACTTTGTTCCAAGCGAAGCTTATGCTGAAGCATTGGAAAACAAAGCAGCTTCATTCAAGTTTACTGTTGATATTTATTACGATGGATCAGATATCGAAAACAAGAATGAACCTTCTGTAAGCATCAAGAAAGGTGCTAAGGTTGGTACAATAGATGTATATGTTGGACAGCGCGGTGACTTCAACTTTGACCATTCTGTAGATCCTTCAGATGGTACAATGATTCTCAGATGCTTCAATGAAAAGTGGGCATCAACAATTGGAATCGAAGTTGAAAATCCTGTTATGGATCAGGTTATGAATAAGTTTAATAACAGTGAAAAAGCTATTATGACTGAATTCCAGCTGTTCCTTGCTGATATTGATGAAAACGGAGAATTCAATTCAATTGATTCAACATTCGTTCTCAGAGAATACAATGAAGTAGCACTTTACTATGTTGAAACATTTAAGGTTGCAGGCAATAATGAAATTGCTAACTTCTGGAAAAAACTTCTCTCAGCTTACAAAAACTAATAATATTAGTTTAATAAAATAATTAAAAAAAGCTCTGTGCAATATTTTTGCATGGAGCTTTTTTATGAAATGAAAACTGTATTAAAACTAAAAAAAATAACATTTTTAGAAAAAGAGAATATGCAAAATGATGATAGTTTTTTTAGATATTTGTTTTTGTGTCAAATTTGTTGCAAAATCATTGATTTTATAAAAAAAATGATGTAAAATATCATTGTTAAGATATAGTTATTGATGAAAAAGGAAGATATATTATTTTTATGCAGAAGAAGGAAGACAACTAAAGAAATGAAAAAACATAGTTTTTTAAAAACGATTACATTTATTATTATTTCATTACTTTTTGTGTTTGCAGCTGACACAAATGTGGTTATACATGCTGATACAGAAAGTGTCATATCAGTTGATGATTCAGAAACAAATGATAAATATACAGATTCTGCAAACAAGATTTCTGAAACAACATTTGATATGGATCAGATTCAGGTTACTGCACAATATGTAAATCCTAACAAGAATAAAAAGCAAAAACATGAATCTCATATTAATATTCCGCTTATAGCAGTTATTGTAGTTGGCGCTGTTATTACAGTTGCTGCTATTATCTGGACAAGAAAAACGTATTTATAACAACACAAAGGATATCCCCCGCCTCTGCAGGCGGCGGGTTCTATCTGACCAAACAGTCGGAGTACAATCTCCGACTGAGCGGGAACCGATTCGGCGAATCGCCTCTGCTTGTTAAAAGCAGAGCTTTGAACAACACAGAGGATATCCCCCGCCTCTGCAGGCGGCGAGAACCGATTCTGCGAATCGCCTCCGCGAGTTAACATTAGAGTGATAATAATTTGTTATTTTTTGTGGC
>JAZUJY010000104.1:0-3234 GCA_045643005.1 Oscillospiraceae bacterium
AAATAGCCAGCCTTGGATATTTATCCATGACTGACTATTTCATGAAAGTTCGCGTAAACTAAGGAACCGCCGTGTACCGAACGGTACGCACGGTGGTGTGAGAGGTCGGCTAATCAAATAATGGTTAGCCTCCTACTCGATTATTTCTTTTGATTTGGAAAATGTCTTCCGAGATGTGTTTCATTTACTATGATTTCCTTATTTTGTTCCATCATTTTGTCAGCTTTCATAATAGCATTTCTGATGTCGGAATTTGAGTTCTGAGATTTGCATTCATGACAGGAAGCTTCACCGACAGCACAGGCAAAAGGATAACCTTTGTCTGTTTTGCTTTCTTCTTCTAATGCTTTCTTTACAGATTCAATCATTGAAGTTTCTGAAAAACACATAAATTCGTTTCCGTTTGAACGATATATTTTTGCCTTGCTTCCCAATGCATTTTTAAGACAATTAGCACATCGTACCAGTGTAAGATCTCCGGTTTCTGTTCCGTAGTTGTCATTAATATAATTTATAAAGCATACGCTGCATATCAGGACTATGATATTTGAACTTTCATCCGGATTATTTATATAACGCAAAACTGCGTTTTCATATTCTGTTTTGTTTGGAATTTTTGTCAGCGGATCAATTGAGGATGAAGCAATGTTGTTTTTCTTTTTTCTGCTTAATAAAATAACACTTGAGATACCTAAACAGATCAATGTGAAAATGATACCGCATATTAATATAATGACGAAACTCTTATCAGAAGAATCTTCTTCTTTATTGATTTTCTGAATAGAATTTTTGTCTGATGATGCTTCTGTTGTTGTAACTTTTTGTGATTTTTTTTCTTTTTCTCTTTTTTCTTTTTCTTCTTCTTCCTTTTGCTGGCTTGCTACACTTTCCTGATAAGGCATCTGATTGGAATAATCAACATTATCAAGTGATTTTAATATAGGAGAACTTTCCTGCCTGTATATTTTAAAATCATCAAGTTCATAATCAATCGTGCCATTCTCAGTTGAAATGAATATGTAATTCAGTGGATCAGTTTCATATACAACGCATTCGCCCTTTACCTCTGTCCACTGATTAGGCGGGACAGTTCCTGTAGCCAGGCTGAATTCATTGCTGTTCTGTGTTCGTCCCATTATTTCCATAACCTGATCTGTTTCGGTGGTTTGATAAAACCAGACAGAAAAACCATATTTGTATCCGGTAGAAAACATGTCATAAGCGGTTATTGCCATACTATATGAATTATCAGTTCTATTTGAAATCGTGATACAAGATGTTCCGGAATGTGGATTAACATTATCAAATCCAACTCTTGGAGCACCGGTTGTCTGCCATCCTTCAAGCTTATTATCAAATCCGTACTCAAGATAAGGTACCATTTGTTCATCAGCGTTTACTGTTAAAAAACTTAGAGATGGACAGAATAAAGAACCTGATAAAAAAAGTGATAAACCGACAGAAAGTACTTCTTTTGAAAAAAATCTTTTATTCATAACTATTCCCCCCCATATCATAATTAATATGTAATGCACTATTCAAAAATATGCCTATTTACTAATTATATTATAACATATATATAGATTTTTGTCAATAATCGCTTTATACAAATATATTCATGAGTATTATATTTGTAATTTGTTTTTGCAAATTGAAAATATGTACAGATAAATATATGGAATATTTTGCTATGTTATTACCCATAGTTGTATTAAAAAAAACACTTATCAGATATTGCTTTGTGTAAAATGACATATATATTTTTTTAAATAGTTGAATAGGTAATATTTTTACTTGTTTGTGGTAATATTTTTACTTAAATAAAGTAAAATATTTACCTGTAGAAGCTAAATCTTTACATTTGAGTAAAATTATTTAACAAAAAGTACAATTAAAAAATAAAATACAAATTTATTTATTTGCTTATATTTTTGTTCTGTATATTAGTATAAAGTTATTAACATATGATAAAACCTATAATTAAATGAATTATATTGGTACTTGATTTAACAAGTAATGTACAACGTGCACAGAATAGATGTCACAGAAAAACCATCGAATATCATTCTTGACAAAAACTATTTAAAAGGGTACAATGGTTGCAGAAAGAGGTGATAGTAATGAAACAAAAAGGTAAAAAGACTTTTAGTTGTTTCTCTGCACTTTTGTTAGGTGCATCTTTTATTCCTGCTTCATTTGCTTTTAATACTGTATCAGTTCATGCTGCCGATCAGCAGCAGACCGGTAATAAAGACGGTTATGATTTTGAACTTTGGAATCAGAATGGTCAGGGCAGTGTTAACATGGAAGTGGGCAGCAGCGGAGCATTTTCATGTTCATGGAGTAATATTGAAAACTGTCTTTTCCGTACAGGAAAGAAGCTTGGAAGTACTCAGTCATGGCAGTCATACGGTGGAATCAGTATTGACTATGATGTAGATTATAAGCCGGAAGGTAATTCCTATATGTGTGTTTACGGATGGACTGAAGATCCTACCGTTGAATACTATATTGTTGAAGCCTGGGGCGACTGGAGACCACCGGGACAGCAGGGCGGTAAAGGTACTGTTAATGCTGACGGAAAAACCTATGATATTTATACTTCAACACGAGTAAATCAGCCATCTATCCATGGTACTGAAACATTTGAACAGTACTGGAGCGTAAATCAGACAAACCCTGCACAGGTTTACCAGATGAAGAACCTCAAGGGTACCATTTCAGTTTCAACTCACTTTGAACAGTGGGAAAAAGCCGGAATGAAGATGGGTAAAATGTATGAAGTTGCTCTCAACATCGAAGGCTATCGTTCAAACGGTAGTGCAAATGTAAAGATGAATAATCTTAAAATCGGCGGTGGCGGCGGCGGACAGCAGCAGTCATGGGATCAGCCTCAGCAGAATGACTGGAATAACCAGCAGAATAACTGGGATCAGAGCTGGAACCAGAACAATGACTGGAATAACCAGAACAACGGCTGGGATCAGAACTGGAATCAGGACTGGAACAACCAGCAGAATAACTGGGATCAGAGCTGGAACCAGAATAATGACTGGAATAACCAGCAGAATAACTGGGATCAGAGCTGGAACCAGAATAATGACTGGAATAACCAGCAGAATAACTGGGATCAGAGCTGGAACCAGAATAATGACTGGAATAACCAGAACAACAGCTGGGATCAGAACTGGAATCAGGACTGGAACAATCAGCAGAATAACTGGGATCAGAGCT
>JAZUJY010000105.1:0-2499 GCA_045643005.1 Oscillospiraceae bacterium
CTGTTTTTTTGTAAAAAACAGGACAGCTTGTTGGTAAATGCTTTGAAAGTGAGAAAATAGTCAACGGGTAAAACTGAATATACCAGTAAGCTCGATTAACAGTTTTTCTTCATGGTAGATCCCATTGAAGAAATCTACAAAACTTTATAAAGATGAGCATTTAAAAATTGACTGGTAAACAAGAGAGGGGGTGAATATGACATTATAAAATGAAGGAGCAAAAAAACTAATAAGATTTCTTTACTCTAAAAATCTCATTGCATAAACATCTTTCCCCTGTTTTAAGCACTTTACAGTCATATCGAGGATCTCACTATACTTATAATTTATCTTCAATCTTGCTATGGGGAAGCTCCGACCGAAGCGTTCATTGTACTCGGCTGCATACTCATAAATAACGGAATACAGCCGTATATACTTGTTCAGTGTAGGTCTGCTTATATTCAGATACTTTGCAGTATCGGTCTTACTGGACATTCCGTGCATCAGGTATTCATAGTCCCGGTAGAAGAAGTCGGGGAGATCGTCAATGGTTGTATGCGGTCTGCCTATTCGCTTTCCCTTTGCTTTGGCATTCCTCAAGCCGCTTTTGGTGCGTTCAGAGATCATATTTCGCTCCAGTTCCGCAAATACTCCTGTGATCTGGAGAAATGCTGCTGTCATAGGATCGAGCGTACCGTTAGTGCAGTCAATGGTGATAGAATCCTTGATAATCAGTCTTATTTGCTTATTTTTTACCGTTTCAATGATATCGCACAGCTGCTTGGTGCTTCGTGTCAGTCTCGACAGCTCCGTTATGGCGAGGGTGTCACCGCTGCGGATCACGTTCAGCAGCTTTTGCAGCTCGACCTTGTTTTCCTTCATGCCTGAGATGTATTCAGTGAAGATCGTCTCCGGGACAGCGCCCATTTCTTTCAACTCACGTACCTGTCTTGATATATCCTGTTTGTTTTCATCGGTGCTGTATCTGCAATATCCATATACTTTCTTCATAATTCCGCCTCCGAAGCTATATTTATATCTATTATATCACAATACCGCAGTTGTGTAAACAAAAAGTTGTAAAAGAAATATGATAAAAACAGAAACGGTCTGATGCTGAATACTACTCATGCAGCAGCTGAAATATCATGTAAACGAAAACATTCGTTTTTGTTTACATGATAATTTAAGAAGAAACAGTTTTGAATTCGATATAGGGTGCTGAATGTATATTGAAGCAATTGAAATGCACCCTATAAAATGAGCTCTTGACTTTTTCGCATAATGTGGTAAAATTATAGGGTAAATATCATGCGTGCAAGCTATCTAAATGCACCCTATAAAACGGAGGGGATAATATGTCAGAATTTGAACAAATCCAAGAATTATTGCATCAGAAAGCAGATATACAAGCACGTATCCACTTACTTCCTTATGATGGTACACCAGAAGTAAAAAGACAAGGTGATAAACAGTACCTATATGTTAGAAAAAGAGTAGGCAGTCGAAATACATCCACATATGTAGATATATATTCAGAAACACTTCATCAGTTATTATTAAAAAATGCTCGTGAACGCCGAGAATTAGAAAAAAATCTCAGACAGATAAATCGCAAATTATTGGAACTTGGATATACAGAAGAAGATATTGATCCTCAAGTTCAGAAAAATCTTGATTTTGCTCGAGCTAATATGAAAAGCAACATATATGACCAAGCTGTCTTAGAAGGTGTTGCAACTTCTTTCCCTCAGACAGAAGAAATAATAGATAATGGTATTGTTACGGGCATGAGTGTCGACGATGTGCAAAAGATCTTAAATTTGAAACACGCATGGGAATTTATTTTAGATAAGGATGTTATAAGAAGTAAAAGTGATTATTATCTGTTATGTCATATTGCAAAATTAGTAAATGAAGGCTTTTTCACAAATGGAGGGCGCATTCGTGGTGTTCCAGTAACTATTGGAGGTTGTTCATATATTCCGCCACTTCCTATTGAAACAGATGTGAAGGCTAAAATCGATGATATTATAGCTGATTCTCAGGTTGACGTTGTTGATATAGCTATCAGACTATGTCTTTATTGCATGAAAACACAGATTTTCTTAGATGGTAACAAGCGTACTTCCGTAATTTTCGCCAATCATTACCTTATATCAAAAGGACAAGGATTTCTTGTTATTCCCGAAAAAGCTGTTCCAGAATTCAAAAAACTGCTTGTAGAGTATTATGAAAGTGATAATTTAACCGAAATTTCAGCATTTATGAAACAACATTGCTGGAAACACTTTATAGAATACTTGAGCGAGAACTGAATCTACGTAAAGTGCGAGAGGGTATAATAAAGTGTGTAAGTTAGTAACAAGTTAACCTTACGCACTTTATTTTTTTTACGAAGTGCGATATAATAATGGAAAGGAATTGAAAGGAAATGAATAACGCACTTATGGCACCAAGAAAGAACAAACGCAGTGAGGCAAGCAAAGCAATTGCCAAGGCTATACTTGAACAGTA
>JAZUJY010000106.1:0-12328 GCA_045643005.1 Oscillospiraceae bacterium
AGCATTTTGCATTTTTTTACGTCTTATGCTTGACTTCTCAATAATTCATTGTGTCTCAAATGAATCTTCAAGGGTTTTATGTTTAGTGCATTGTTCAATTTTCAAGATACTTTCACACTATCTTCACAAGATTTTCTTGTGTCCGACAGCTTTTATATCTTACCACATTTAAATTATTTTGTCAACACTTTTTTTGAAATTTTTCTTCGATTTTTTAGTATTTTTTTGTTTTCGTTAAATTATGCTTATTCTGATGATTTTTTCGTCCTTTGTTTTATAGCTTTATCCAAATCCTTTAATATATTTATCTTTAAATTTAATAAATGATACAAATTCAGATTTTTCAATGATTTATCGATATATTTGCTTGATTTTTAGCCTTTAAAGATATACAATTATATAGTATGTTATTTTTATCAAATTAAGGAAGGGGTAGTTTATTCTTCTATGGTTTTTTCTACTTTGTTTTTTGTTTTTTGTTTTCTGACAGGCTTTTTTATTCTTTATTTTCTCATGCCTAACATTCACTTTAAAAACGCTTTGCTTATCATAGCGTCCCTTTTGTTCTATGCCTGGGGTGAGCCTGTTTATGTTGTACTGCTTATTTTCAGTACTGTTTTCAACTATCTGATCGGACTGTGTGCCGGGAAATTTAAAGATAAGATATTTGGTAAGATTACAATTATCTTCTCGCTCATCGTCAATATAGGAATGCTCCTTCTTTTCAAATACAGTGTGTTTATCTGCGATAACCTTAATTCATGGTTTTCACTCGGTCTTACTGCTCCGAACATCAAAGGAATATTCACCGATTTTCTCAATACTCAGTTCTCTCTCAATATTCCTCATCCTTCGTGGTGTCTTCCTATCGGAATCAGTTTCTATACTTTTCAGGCTATGTCATATACGATCGACTGCTACTGGGACACAGTAAAACCTCAGAAAAACTACTTTAAGTTTTTGCTTTATGTTTCTCTTTTTCCTCAGCTCATTGCAGGACCAATTGTCAGATACAGTGTTATCGAAGAAGAAATCAGTTCGCGTAAAATATCTGCTCAGGACATCAGCCGCGGTGCAACAAGATTTGTTGTTGGTCTTGCAAAGAAGGTCGTACTTGCAAACAACCTTTATATCATAGTTGATGACTTTTTCTCGGGTGATATCAAATCACTCTCCGTAGCTTCCACATGGTATACAGTTGCAATATATGCTTTATATGTATATTTTGATTTCTCAGGATATTCAGATATGGCGATCGGTATCGGAAACATTCTCGGATTCCATTTTAATGAAAACTTCAATTATCCTTTTATCTGCAAGGACATCACTGAATTCTGGCAGAGATGGCATATTTCTCTCGGAACATTTTTCAAGGATTATCTGCTTTATGTTCCGATCTTCGGAAAGAGAAGACAGACTCTCAGCCTTTTCCTTGTATGGTTCTGCACAGGCGCATGGCATGGTGCAAGCTGGAATTTCATCATATGGGGCCTTTATTTCGGAACATTTATCTTTATCGAACGACTGCTCGGAAAGAAAAGGATCAAGAAGATCCCTGTTGTCATCAGACATATTTACAATAAGATCGTTATTATCGTAGGTTTTGGAATCTTCTATTTTGAAAGTCTGCCGGACCTCGGAAATTTCTTCAAAAATCTTGTTGGTCTCAACGGAAATGCGCTGATCGACGAATCCTTGAAAATCAACTGCATTAACAACATTGTTCTTATCGCTGTTTCTGTTATCGCCTGCTTCCCTGTTATCAAGCTCTTTAAAACAGATGAAGATTCAAGCTACGGCAAAATATGCATAGTAAATACTTCAAAAGTACTCGTTACAGCTGCACTCTTTGTTCTCTGCGGCATACTTATGGTAGACTCGACAAGCAATCCGTTTCTTTATTTCCGTTTCTGATATTCTGGAGGGATCTTTAATTGGACAATAATTATACAAATGATTTTTCAAAAATTGATATTGATGTAAATATAAACTCGTCTGCTCCGATCGATACAAACGCCGTTGCTGTAGAAGACATTCCGGAAACGGACCCGAAAAAAAGCAGAAAATCAAAAATGCTCAGAGCTTTTGCTCGTATCAACGCTGCAGTTGCTGCACTTCTTCTTGTTTCCGGAACAGTATTTTTATTTGCTTTTGAACGTTCCACTGTTTCCGAATCAGAAAACAGAAACCTCTCAAAAATGCCTGAATTTTCAGTTGAAGCACTTCTTGACGGTTCATATACAGAGGGTGTTGCAAATTTCATAAACGACACCGTACCGAAGCGTGAAGAAATAAAGCATACAGCAGCACAGGTAAAATCCTATAAAGGTGTAAACAAAGACGGCATCAAAGTGATGACGATCAACAAGGGTTCAAAAGGAAAGAAAGATTCTGATGAAACAGTAATAGAAGCTGAAGTCACTGCCATGGCAGAACCTATGATAGTTCCGAACCGTCCTGATAAAATCGCAGCTGTCACAGAAGCAGCACCTATTCCTGAGGATGACAAAAACGACCCGGGTGAACTTTCACAAAATATAATGATTTATAAAAACCGCGGAATAATGATTTACTACGGAGATTTTGACAATGGAAACACATATGCTTCATATGTAAATGCCTACAAACAGGATCTCGGTGAAAACGTAAATGTTTATTCACTTACAGCTCCGACATCAATTTCATTTTACTGGCCTGAAGGTTCTGATATGTCACACGGAAGTGAAATAGACAACATAAACAATATCAAGGATCATCTTGTCGGAGTCAAGAGCATAGATGCATATACTCCGCTTATGGAGCACAGAGATGAACATATTTATTCAAGAACAGATCACCACTGGCAGCCAAGAGGCGCATACTATGCATGTAAAGCATTTGCAAAAGCAGCAGTTGTTCCGTTTGACAGTCTTTCTGATTACGAAGAGGTATCTGTTCCGGGATATGTTGGTACTCTTTACGGATTTTCCGGTGCTGCGGAACTCAGGGACAATCCTGAGGACTTTACCTATTATGTGCCTCCGGAAAGCCACCAGTATGTTACCCACTATTATACTCCTTCTTTTGAATTTCAGTATGACGGTAAACTTCTTCAGGATTGCAGCGGAAGCTCGCTGTATCTGACATTTATGGGCGGAGATGAAAAAATAGTACACATCGAAACAAACGCACCAAATAACAGAACCTTATTTATTATCAAAGACAGCTATGGAAACGCACTTGTTCCTTTCCTTACAGGCTCATTTAAAAACATATATGTTGTTGATATGAGATACTTTAACATGAATGCGATTTCGTTTATGAAGGAACACGGCGTTACCGATCTTCTGTTTGCAATGAACACATTTTCAGCAACAGGTTCAAATTTCGATGAGCTTGAAAGATTAAGAACTCAATGATTTTTTTAGATGGGAGAAAAATAAATGAATTTGCTAACATATCCGTTTGACAATGCTCTTATTCTGAAAAAGAAACGCTCTATAAAAAAAGAGCTTCTTGCAGACGGCAGTAAAAGAATAAAAAAGAAAATAGCCGTCCTTGGAGGCTCTACCACAAATGAGATAGTAAATATTCTTGAGCTTTTCCTTTTAAACTACGGTATAGAGCCTGAATTTTATCAGTCGGAATATGCACAGTACTGGCAGGATGCGGTTTTCGGCAATCCTGAGCTTGACAGCTTTAAGCCTGATATCGTGTATATCCACACATCTCAAAGGAACATCACCGAATTTGAAACCGCAATGTCGGCTTCAAAAGATGACATAAACAGCATGCTTCTCCGCCAGTTTGACCACTTTAAGGAGGCATGGGAAGCGATTGAAAAGAAATTTTGCTGTCCTGTTATCCAGAATAACTTTGAAATGCCGTTTTACAGATTTTTGGGAAACAGTGATGCATCAGACTACCGTGGAAAAATTAATTTTACAAACAGACTGAATCAAATGTTTTATGACTATGCAGAAGAGCATGAAAATTTTTATATCAATGATATAAATTATATGTCATCTCTTTACGGACTTGCAAAGTGGTCTGATACCTCTGCATGGTACATGTACAAATATGCATTGTGTACCGATGCTGTTCCGGAGCTTTCATTTAACATAGCAAATATAATAAAATCAATTTACGGAAAAAACAAAAAGATACTTGCTCTTGATCTTGATAACACTCTCTGGGGCGGCGTCATCGGTGACGACGGACAGAACGGGATAGAAATAGGTCATGAAACAGGGACTGCAGAAGCCTACACAGCTTTTCAGAAATACATCAAAGACCATAAACAGCTTGGTGTTCTTCTTACCGTCAACTCAAAAAATGATCCGGAAAATGCGCTGGAGGGTCTGAATCATCCTGATACAGTACTCACTCCGGATGATTTTATTACGATAAAAGCCAACTGGAACAGTAAGGATTCAAATATAGAGGAAACTGCTTCGGAAATATCCATCCTTCCCGAAAGCTTTGTATTTGTTGATGACAATCCTGCTGAACGGGATATCGTTGCTGCTCAGATAAACGGTATCGCTGTTCCGCCAATTGAAAATGTTGAATCCTATATAAACATTCTTGACAGAAACGGATATTTTGAAGTTACATCTTTTACTGAAGACGATATAAAACGAAATGAGATGTACAAAGCAAATATTAACAGAGCACGTTCTGAAAAATCCTATGCTGATTACGGTGAATACTTAAACAGCCTTGAAATGACCGCGCTTATCGACAAGTTTGATCCGGTTTACCTGCAGAGAATCGTCCAGCTCACAAACAAAAGCAATCAGTTCAATCTCACGACCAAAAGATATACAATGTCAGAAATGGAAGAGGTTTTTCAAAACGATTCATTCATAAAGATCTTCGGAAAACTGACTGACAAGTTTGGCGACAACGGAGTTGTGTCGGTCGTTATCGGAAAGAAAGAAGAAAATGTCCTTCATATTGATCTCTGGCTTATGAGCTGCAGAGTACTCAAACGAGACATGGAATACGCCATGCTTGACAGACTTGTTGAGATATGCAAAATGAACGGCATAACAAAAATAATCGGATATTATTATAAAACAGCCAAAAACAAAATGGTAAAGGAGCTGTTTTCAGATTTCGGATTTGCAAAAATTGATGAAAACGAAAATGAAGATGCAAAATACGAACTTGATATCACTGATTACACTAACAAAAATAAGCATATAAATGTTATTAACAACGGAGGATATTAATATGGAAAAAAATGATGTTTTAAAGAAGCTTAATGAAGTTTTTGCAGATGTATTTGATCTGGACGGAATAACAATAACACGAGAAACTACTGCAAATGATATTGAAGAATGGGACAGCCTTGAACATATAACACTTATCAGTGCCGTTGAAAGCACCTTTAAAATGAAATTCAAGATGAAAGAAGTATCGACAATGAAAAACGTCGGAGAAATGATCGATATCATCGCAGAACGAACAAAGTTATAATTTAAGTCAAAAAAAAGACCCCGGGAAACCGGGATCTTTTTTTTGACTTAAAAATTGCAGATTTTTAAATTGAGACATAACTCTTCTCTATAATTACTATATCGCCTCATAAAAATTACAATTTAATACATAATAGCCACAATTTTACAGTAAAGAAGTTTTTTATAAACTGGTCTTTATACAAAACCAGTTTATAAATATATTGAAATATTTTACGAAATTAGTCACTTACGTAAGGAAGTAAAGCAACATGTCTTGCTCTCTTGATAGCCTTTGTAAGTTCACGCTGATGGAATGCACATGTGCCTGTTACACGTCTTGGAAGGATCTTAGCTCTGTCTGTCATGCACTTCTTGAGCTTAGCGATATCCTTGTAGTCGATAACTTCAACACGATCTACGCAGAAAGAACAAACCTTTTTGCGAGGTCTCTTTGCATTTCTAGGACTTCTTTCTCTGTCCTTTTCTCTATTTTCCATTATTAACCCTCCTCAACACTTATTTTACTTGAACGAATTTACTGATCAGAAAGGAACGTCGCCGTCACTTAATATTTCTTCGAATTCACCGAGATCACCGATCTGAACAGGTTCTGCAGACTGCTGTTTAGCAGGAGCAGGTTCACTGCCGGCAAAATCAGGCTGCTGGAAATTACCAGATGCATTTGCAGCAGAAGCGGACTTTGATTCACCAAATGAAACTCTGTCTGCCTGAACTTCACAAGAATAATGCTTAACTCCATTTGCATCTGTATAATTGTTATTGTGAAGTGCACCTTCAACAATAGCCATTTTGCCCTTGGAGAAATACTTGCTGACAAATTCAGCCTGTTGTCTCCATGCAACGATGTTAATGAAATCAGCTGTTTTTTCACCGCCATTGGCAGAAGAATAAGGTCTGTCAACAGCTACAGTAAAACGGCATACGGAAATGTTACTAGGAGTCTGTCTCAATTCTGGATCTGCAACCAGTCTTCCCATGAGAATTACCTTATTAAACATATTTCCTCCTTAATCTCTTCGGCTTACTTTGCAGCCGGAGCAGCAACTGTTACTAATGAACGAAGAACATTTTCGTTTAAGTTCATTCTTCTGTCGATATCAACAGGGAAATCCGGTGTTGATTCGAAGTTGTAAAGAACATAATATCCTTCAGTTTCATCTTCGATCGCATAAGCGAGCTTACGCTTACCCCATTCATCAACGGAAGTAAGAGTAGCATGTCTTTCGATTCTTGCCTTGAACTTTTCAACAAGTTCCTTGATACCGTCTTCGCCAAGCTTTGTGTTGAAGATTGCCATCAACTCGTAATTTTCTTTTACCTTTGCCATTAATTGCACCTCCCTTTGGATTTCGCCCATAAATTATACTTCTATGAGCAAGGATAACAGATTAATTATATCAAAAAAATATTTTGATGTCAAGTATTATTTTTAAAATTTTGAAACGATATCCTTCAGGTATTCTTTGAACTCAGCACCGAATTCTTCATTTGCAAGTCCTACTTCAACTGATGCTTTCAGGATTCCGAGCTTATTGCCCATGTCGTATCTTGTTCCTGTAAAATCAACGCCTACCATACCGTCTCTTTTTGCTATGATCCTCATTGCATCAGTAAGCTGCAGCTCACCGCCTGCACCAAACGGTATCTCCTCAAGGAGTTCGAAAATATCAGGTGTTAAAATACATCTACCGAGAATGGAATACAGTGAAAAGATCTGATGCTTTGAAGGCTTCTCGATCATATCGGATATTTCAAAATAGTTATCCTCAAGTGGTGAAACCTTCATTGATGAATATTTCTGAATAGCCTCTTCTGAAACCTCTTTGATGCCGACTACGCCTTTTCCGTATTTTTCATAGGCTCTGCAAAGCTGACCTATACACGGATCTTCTCCGATAATAACATCATCGCCGTACATAACTGCAAACGGTTCATCACCGACAAAATGCTTTGCCTGAAGAACAGCATGTCCAAGTCCCTTCTGCTCCTGCTGTCTGATAAATGTTATATTTGCAGCCTTCGCAATAGCGATCACTTCTTCAAGCATCTTTTCCTTTGCCTTGCCGCCTTCCCTGAGCTTTGCTTCCAATGCAGGAGCACGGTCAAAGTGATCCTCAACTATTGATTTTCCTCTGCTCAGGATGATCAGAATATCTGTTATTCCGCTTTTGACTGCCTCTTCAACAATATACTGAATTGCCGGCTTGTCAACGATTGGAAGCATTTCCTTCGGCATTGCCTTTGTTGCAGGAAGTACTCTTGTTCCGAGTCCTGCTGCCGGTATAATTGCTTTTCTAATTTTCATAGTGTTCTCCTCCGATCATATTTTTAAATTTATTTTTTACTGTTTATTTGCTATATACAGAACTTACTGGACTGATCACAGATAATTCATAATTGTAACAACAGTGCACAGAATAAAATACAAAAGAACTGCACACAGGAATGTGATCAGAATTGCTGCAATGCTTATTCCGCCTTCTTCTTTGATCTTTTTTCTGTATTCCTCTTCATCCGAATACTTGCCCCTGAGTTTTTTCAGCTTTTTTATTGTATTTTTCAAATACAAACCGTCTGCTTTAAAGAAGCACACGATCCTGATGCAAATGCTCAGTGCAAATCCGATACTGATAATTGACGGATTCATTTGAAAACATTCTGACAACGGACTCGACATCCACGGAAACAACGGATATAATCCGTAATACTGGATACTGTCCTCGAAAGGTGAAATAAGTGCGGGAACAGAAACAAGAAAATTCAGAAGCATCACAACAACTGTGTGAGGATACATTTTTCTGGCTGCAAAAAAATACTCCGGAAATAAAAAAGCAGTTAAGTTGGTTGATAAATCAAGCATACCGTTTTCCATTTTTTTAAACTTATACATATATTTGATCCAGAGAAAATTTATAAAATCTGCCATATCTCCGCATGTAACGCCGGCCTCTTCATCGATGACCTCATTCGGATCCTGTCCTATTTTCATAAACAGCTCTTCTTTGACATCAGCTATGTTCATGTTATCGGCTTTATCTTTTTTCTCTTCTGCAACGGTTTCTTTCGACTGGTTTTCAGTATTTTCCGGAAGAGTTCTCACTTTCATTGACTTTCCGCAAACTGAACAGTTTTCAGCATCGCCTTTGTTTAGTGCCTGACAGTTCGGACATATTTTCATATCCGGAACCTTTTCTTTTTCTTCGATCGTTTTCAGCATCCAGCTTCCGCCAGATTCATGAAGTTCCTTGTTTATACATTTTTTCTCTTTATAGCAGGCACGATGATAAGGTGTTCCGCACTCCGGACAAACTACAACATCATCTTCATCTTTAAATTTTTCCGAACAGATCAGACATTTCGCTCCTGTATATATTGCCATAATAACACCGTCCGCATCTTCCAAAAAATGCGAACCGATTCTTACACCTTCCTTTTTTCTTCATATATTCATCAAATCTCACACTTGTGTGTTTTTTGGATATTCACTTTGTTATTATAACATAACAAATATCTAAATTCAATTCATTAATTGCATTTTTCACCATATATTCTCTTTTTTTTCACAAACTCCAATAAAATCGTATACCTTCACATGTACATTAAAAGGTACATGTGAAGGTGCAGGGTGACCGCAAAGCCCTGCAAAATACTTACAAATTTCCATAATCTATCCCTTGTCTCCCAAAACGCCCCCCACCCATTCCTTTATTTCCTGTAAAAATGTCCTAATATCTTCATTTTTCCCCAACAATTTTTGAATCAATCAATAATTGCAGTTTTCCCAAAAATATAGTATAATTTATATAGTATGCAGCCGCGAAGGTGCAGAGCGGCCGCAAAGCCCTGCCATAACAATAAAATTTCACAACCTTATTACGAAAGGATATATAGAAAATGCTTATTTTAGATGACCTCAAAGCCGAACTCGTGAACTACAGACCCGAACTCAAGGAGCTTCGTGAAGTTCTGGATATAGACGCCGCAAAGGAAAAACTTGCAGAACTTCAGATGATGGTAGAACAGCCGGGGTTCTGGGATGACGTTGAAAAATCACAGAAAACCATGCAGATAGTAAAAGGACTTGAAGGCAAGATCGAAAAGTTCAACAAACTCAACGAAATGCTCGATGACACCATCACTCTCATAGAACTCGCCGTTGAAGAAGACGATACAAGCGCAGAAGAAGAAATCAGAAACGAAGCTGAAAACTTCAAGAAAATGCTTGAAAACGAAAAGCTTGCTACACTCATGACCGGCGAATACGACAACTCCAACGCAATCATCACATTCCATGCTGGTTCAGGCGGAACAGAAGCTCAGGACTGGGCTGAAATGCTCTACAGAATGTACAACCACTGGGCTGAAAAGCATGACTTCAAGATCACTCTCCTTGATTACCTCGACGGTGATGAAGCAGGTATGAAGAGTGCTTCTATCCTTATCGAAGGTACAAATGCCTACGGCTTCCTGAAATCAGAATCAGGCGTACACAGACTCGTTCGTGTATCACCTTTTGATGCCGCAGGAAGAAGACATACTTCATTCGCAGCTATCGAAGTTATGCCTGAAATCGACGACAGCATGGAAGTTGAGATCAGACCTGAAGACCTCAAAATGGACGTTTTCCGTTCAAGCGGCGCCGGCGGTCAGCACATCAACAAAACTTCATCAGCCGTTCGTCTTACACATATTCCTACAGGTATCGTTGTTTCCTGTCAGACTCAGAGAAGCCAGTTCCAGAACAAGGACTACTGTATGAAAATGCTCCGCTCAAAGCTCATTGAGATCAAGGAACGTGAACATCTTGAAAAGATTTCCGATATCAAGGGCGTTCAGAAGGAAATCGCATGGGGCGCTCAGATAAGATCTTATGTATTTATGCCGTATACACTGGTTAAGGATCACAGAACCGGATTTGAAACAGGTAATGTTGACGGTGTTATGGACGGGGATCTGGATGGATTTATTAATGAGTATCTGAAATTTCTTTCACATGGGAAGATTGAGAAGGAATAATTATTTTTTACAATATACAGACAAATATCCTCTGAGTTTTGATTATACCCAGAGGATATTTTTTATTATGATTAAATTGTATGTGTATGCAAAATAAGCGTCCGAAAAGTGATCAAAGTAAATAAAATTTGTTATTTTATTTCAGAATGATCTTCCTGTCTTAATTTGTTTTTGATTATTTCCAAATATTCAGGTGTAATTTCGAAAAACTCAAGAACACTTTTATCATCCATGCCTTGTCTGATTTTTTTACTTATCATTTTTTCCATGGCAGACGCTTCCCCAAGTTCTATTCCGATTTCAATACCCTTTTCTTTTCCTTCTTTCAGACCTTCATCTCTTCCCTGCTTCAGTCCTTCATCTCTTCCCTGCTTTAACCCTTCGTCTTTTCCTTTGCTAAACCCATTCTCTGATGCGACGTCTATATAGTATAAATGTTTTTAAATAGGTTTACAAATCGTTCCAAATGTGATATAATATATTTATAGGATATTCAATTACATTTGGAGGTAAAAAATGCCTAAAGCAATAACTGTTCTTGAACTGTCATCAGAGGAAAAAGATTTTCTTGAAAAGCTAATAAAGAAATCAACTATTGAATTAAGGACATATAAAAGAGCCAAAATTCTTCTTCTGAAATCAGAAGGAAAATCATATGAGGAAATCGAAGAAAAGCTTGAATTGACAAGACCAAGCATTAGACTTTGCATAGACAAATATCTTGAAGGTGGAATAAATAATGCACTTGAAGATAAGTCAGGAAGAGGCGTCAAAGCTGAAATTTTCGAAGATGCAAAGCTGTGGGTAATAAATATTGCCTGTCAGAAACCTAAGAATTTCGGATATTCAGCTGAGTTATGGTATCCGGCTCTGCTGACCAGACATATTAATGAGGTTGCAGAAGCAGAAGGATATCCAAGAATGGCTACAGTCTCAGTAAGCTCCATCAGAAAAATATTAAGAGAAGCACGTTTAAATCCTCATAAAGTAACATATTACTGTGAAAAAAGAGATCCTGATTTCGATAAAAAAATGCATGATGTACTCGTTATCTACAAGCAGCTTGAACTTCGTTTTGATGAAGACGGAAACTATATTCCTTTTGAAGCTGATGAAACTGTTGTACACACTATTTCATATGATGAAAAGCCTGGAATACAGGCGATTGCATGTACATCAGAAGACAGAGCACCAATCCCTGGCACAGACAAAATTTCTACTGTTCAGAGAGATTATGAATACAAGAGACTTGGAACATTATCTTTACTTGCGGGAATTGACCTGTTAAGCGGTGATTCTATTCCCTATGTTAGTGAAACGCATAAAAGCAGTGATTTCGTTTACTTTCTTAAAAAGCTTGACGAAAGATATCCTAAAGGCGATAAGATACGTTTAATTCTTGATAATCACTCTGCACATACTTCAAGAGAAACACAGGAATATCTTAATTCTGTACCTGGAAGATTTGAATTTGTTTTCACTCCAACTCATGGTTCTTGGCTAAATATGGTTGAAGGATTTTTCAGCAAAATGACAAGACAGATGCTTAATGGAATTCGCGTAGATTCCAAGGATGAGCTAAAGGAAAGAATATATGCTTACTTCGACGAAATCAATGCTGTTCCTGTTCCGTACAAGTGGACATACAAGATGGATACAATCAATCTTGAAGAAGAAAATATTGATGAAATTGTATATGAAGTAGTAAATGCCAAAGCTGCATCTTATGAAAATCAATGTAAGCGAGCTCCTATTCCACGCAAAAGAAAGTCAAAAAAAGATTCTGATTCGATTGCTTCAGATGACACTGTTGAAAAGTAAAGTTAATTAAAAGCGTCTATACTAGT
>JAZUJY010000107.1:0-1603 GCA_045643005.1 Oscillospiraceae bacterium
TTTCAGAAGAAATACTATACCTTTTTTGATATCCTCAAGAATGTTACTATCATTATGATGTGCCTTAAAGAATTCGACTGCTCCTATTGGATAATAATGCGGATATATTTCATTTATGGTTTGCTGCGTTATTTCTCTAACAATATTCAAATGTTTGTCTTCTGCTTTTAATATCATAGTGTTACCCTTAACCCTCAAAATTGGAAGTTATAACTCTGTTCTATTCTGGTTCAATCTTGATATCGATATAGTCACCTTCATCAACATTATAAACATGTTTCCCTAATATCGAGAGAACAGCTCTTATGTCTTCAATATCTTCGCTGGCAAACTCTACATATGAATTTATTGTATCAGATGTGTTTTCGTCTACATAATCATCATGCAGATATACATAAAACTTATCTAAAATATCTTCAAGCGGGTACTGGGATATCACCGGCTCCGAAGGAGAATTTTCACCCAAATCCGGCTCTGCTTCAAAAACTATTGAGGTTACAAAGATTTCCTTTGGAGAATTTGAGGGATCATCCATATTAACCATGACGATATCGTTATCCGTGCCTACATCCTCAATATCTCTATAATACTTTTTTCCCTCATAGTTCAGTATTAAATAATCTTCGAGCATTTCTCCTGCTCCATATTCCCAGCCCTCGACCTGTTTTAACTTTTCAGCCAAAGCATTATCATCCAACTGCTCTAATCCGAGATAATCATCACTCTCTGACCCAGTTTCATATGTTTTATATATTTTCTCATCTACTATTTCGTAATCTGACGTTTTATATTTCTCCGCCTCATAAAACCTTATATTTTTCATCTTAATCCCTCACACAACTTCCGATTGAACTTTCCATCAATTTAATTGCTTCATCAACAGATACACATGTAGCAAATCTCTTTGGCCACATCATATCATTGTAATATTTATATGTTTCTTCTCCAGTCATATAGTCGTTATCAAATGTTGAATTTGCCCCTTGTGGAACAATTACTTTATATCCTCTCTCAAAAGCAGATTTCACAGTTGCATCTATACAGAAGTTTGTCTGTAGTCCCACTATCATTAATGTATTATCATCTTTAACATAATCCGTAAAATCTTTATTTCCAAAACAACTATTGATATTTTTTATAAATATCTTTTCCCCTTCCTTGGGAATCACTTGTTCTGCAATTTCGAAGTCTTCATCACCGATTGAAAACCCCGTACATGGTCCATCATCATGTTGAAAATAGATAACCTCTATTTGATTATCTCTAGCTGCTTTTATAATTCTTATAGTATCATCAATAAACGCTTCAAAATTAAAAAGTCTACTATCTGTTATTCCTTTTTGTATATCTATCACAAGTAATTTCATTCGTTTATCCTTTACACATAAATTGGAATTTTCACGTCAGCTACAAGCCATGTCAGATGGCATAAATGGGTCCGGGGGGAGCTTGCTCACACAAAGACACAATTATGACAGATGATAGGGCGACAGCCCGTGACCGAACGACCGCGAGGTCGTGAGGTTCGGCTTGTAGCGTTGCTTGATTAACTTACAAGTTTCTTGTCTAACGCATCAGCTCTACGAGCTGAAATTTGTTTACT
>JAZUJY010000108.1:0-1784 GCA_045643005.1 Oscillospiraceae bacterium
GATAACGTTAAGGGCAACTATGACAGCGGTTCTGGTAGCCTTGAAGCTGCTCTTACAGCTGCTGTAAACAAGGTTAACACGAACAAGACAGGTACTTGATCCACATGATTTTAGCTGACATCGGTTAGCGTTAAGTAAGTTTTAACTTAAAAATTAAAAATAAAGCTCCTCTTTGTAGGAGCTTTATTTTATAAAAAGAAAAATAACGATTTTTTAAGGTGTATATAAGGTTATTATAGTTATTCTGCATAAGTATATACATAAAAGTTTGTTACATAAAACGCAAATTGTTATTGACAAAAAAAGAATAATTTGATATAATGACATTGAACAAGTTATTCGGAGGTGCTTTGTCATGAATAATAAAAATAAAAAGGGTTTCTCATTGATTGAGCTTATTGTTGTTCTTGCAATTATTTCAGTTCTTACAATGATCGTTGTAATGGCATGGAACGACTATATATTTCAGTCGAAAATCAGATCGGCTAATTCAAGCGCAAAGGTAATTTTTAACGCAGTTCAGGCTGAATGCATTAAACAGGAGAGCATTGAAAAATTGCAGGATCCTGCCGACAGATATGTTGGAGATGGTGATTTCTATTTCTACTGGGATGGCGGTCATCCGTCAAGCGGAAATACAGAAACTGCACTTGCAAATAATCCGAACGATCAGCATTTTGCAACAGTAATAAATAATATCGCCGATGATGGCGTATATAAAGTGTTCGTAAGAGATTATACAGTGCAGAGTGTTGTTTATTCTCCTGACCAGACAAGCAGATATCTTGGTGCCTATCCCACCAAAACCGAGGATGTAATAAATGTTGCTACTCCAAAGCCAGCTCATGTTACAATGAGTGACTATGTATTAGGCGCTACTCCATGAAAAATCAGCAGTCGCATTTTTGCGGCTGCTTTTTTATTTTTCAACATATGTGTAAGTTTATGACTGCGTACCTGATTATCTATGTAATTTTCTTTTTTAAGGTATTCAGACTGAAATTTCATTATGGTGGAATAGTTATTTATATTGTTGAAATTCATAAACCGATGCTGAAAAAGCGTCGGTTTATTTATTTTGAGGTGAAAATGAATAGAAATCTATTAAAAACAAGATTAAATGTAGATGAAACACATCACAAATTTAAAGGAAGCTCTGCGCAATGTTGGTTTTCAACACATTGTTGAGAAAAAAGTTGAAAAAGTTATGGTTGACATATAAAAATAACTGTGCTATAATATATAAGTCGTCAGGGGACAGCCCGAAGGAAAGCGGTAAGACTGCTGAGGCAGCACGAAGAAGGGAGAGAAGCTGAGGACGGTATCACGAAAAAAGAACTTTGAAAAAAAGTTCAAAAAAGCACTTGACAAAGCGAGATGAAAGTGATATAATGGAAAAGCTGCTGTAAGGCAGAAAGGAATATCACGAAAAGGGACTTTGAAAAAAGTTGAAAAAAAGGCTTGACAAAATCGAGTGAAAGTGATATAATGAAAAAGCTGCTGTGAAGAACAGTAAGCGGTCACGAAAAAGTTTCTTAAAAAAAGTTTTGAAAAAAGCTTGACAAGAGAGACAAAAAGTGATATAATATTAAAGCTGTCTGAGAGAGACAGTGAACAGCATCTTGAAAATTAAACAATGCAAGAAAAAGTAACGACCCTTGAAATTCCATTTGAGTAAAAAATGGAAAGTCAAGCAAAGACTAAAAAACACGCAAGTAATAACGCAAGCGTTATTGAACAGGATTGATATTTTAGATACGGAAGTATCTGATATATACTATTTA
>JAZUJY010000109.1:0-6926 GCA_045643005.1 Oscillospiraceae bacterium
ATATATTGGTGCGCCAGTACTTGGGCCGATTGTATTTTGCTTAAGCACAATGGCGATGGGTATTATTCTTGATTATGTATATGAGAAGACAGAAACGATTTGGATGCCATCTCTTATGCATGGTTCAATAAATGCGATTGCTACATTGTTCCCATTTATGGTAAAACCAGAGTATTCGAACTTATCGATTTTGGGACCCGCATTTATAGGAATTATTAGTATGGTTCCAATGTTGGCACTGGCAGTCATTATATGCTTAAAACAGAGCAAGAAACAGGCGTAACTTTGCACACAAAATTGAAGTTTTATCGATGTAATACATACAGACAAATCCCAGTTTGTAGAGCAACTTAAGATTATATACATAAGAAAATGCCCGAAGGCAAAACTCATAATACTGAGTACTGCCTCCAGGCATCGTTTTATCTTAACATCTCATTAACTTTATTCTGCACCGCTTCATAGTCGTATCCTTCAGCTGTAAGTCTGGTCTTTCTCTCAGCACCATTACCCCACATTCCCTGAATTACTTCCTTCGCGATAGCTGTATAATCCTTCTGCTTTGTAAACTTCGCAGTTCCGTTTGCATCGAATACTGTGTAACCTTCAGCACAGGCTCTGACAGCGTTATCGTATACTGCATACGCACCGGTCTGAGATTTGACATCAGGCCAGCTCTTTCTGACACGATAGATCTGCTTTACATCCGGTGCCGGCTTTGGTTTCGCCTGTTCAGTACCCTCGTTCAGATAACCTTCAACCTTCTTCTTAAAGTCATTCCAGTGCGGAAGAATATACGCCGGGCAGTATTTTCTGCTGTACCAGTGCTGATGAGTATAGAGCCTGTCAATACCGAAACCGTACTGTCTGAGGAGGGCAGCCGCAAGTCTTGCTGCATTGTCCTCGGACTTGCTGTCTCGTCAAGTATGATACAGTCAAAATTTTGAAAGTCTTTCAGCAAATCCTTCAGACACTATATCATCTTCATCACCGTAATTTTCTTTATACCATTTCTTATAGGCTGTCTTGGTATTAAGACGTTCAGTTATTTCCAGACAAGAATCATCATCAGGAGGCATTATCTCCACATTTATTATCATATTTCGCATATCTCGTCCGATGTTAAATATTTTCTCTTTTTTTAGAGTCTTCATCACTCTTTCCATTACAGAAAGCCAATACTCAATTTCTTCATCATATTCATCATCGGAAATATCGGATATCCTTTCATTAAAGTGTTTATCAAACTCTTTAAAATACTCTTCAAATCCGTATCCACAA
The DNA here is from genome assembly GCA_045643005.1 of Oscillospiraceae bacterium. Taxonomy (GTDB): domain Bacteria; phylum Bacillota; class Clostridia; order Oscillospirales; family Ruminococcaceae; genus HUN007. The sequence continues at coordinate 1,282 of JAZUJY010000109.1, forward strand.
TATGGAGAATCTGCATATGACCATTTCAGATCCTGCGCAGAATACTCACCATCACTTTTTTTTACAGCTTCCTGAAGAGCTTCATCGGAAAATGCTGAAATAAATGGAGTTGCACCATCCGACAATATCAAAGTACAATAATAAAATTTTTCATTATGTTCTTTAAATAATGACTGGAATCCATTTCTAGTAGCTTCAAGTAATAAATCATAATCTTTGGATCTATCACACATTATAATCGCCTCCTAAAACCTGTTTTCCAATTTCTCTAAGTTTATTTAACAAAGCATCTTTTATTTCGCTGTCATTGCTACCTTTACTCTTCATAGTAAAAGTCATTTGATATAATAATCTGCTTCCATATCGTTATAGCTGCCCGCTTTATAACGCCGTATAGTATTTATGATAGAGAAAATAAATATTAACGCAGGAGCACCAAACATATCAGCACCGATCAGAATAAAAGGCAAAATCAGTTTGTTGGTAGCAGCCAGCCCTGCACTTACATGCTCCGGATCTTCAGGGTCATACCAGAAATCAATAACATCACCTTTGGACAGATTATCATCGCCAACATCAGACATTACTTCGATCATTTCACCGTTATACGAATACTCAACGTAAGTTGTATATTCATATACGCCATTATCATCGGGATCATCGTCAAAACGATGCGTCAGTTCAGCCTCAACTCTCGTCACCGTTGCAGTAGTCTTAACCATATTCTCCATTTCCCGCATAGTGTCGATGTTTATAAAAACCCCGACAGCAATAATGATCAAAGCAGGAACGCTGAGTATAAGTGCTATTGCAGCCTGAACCGCAACAGATCTTTTTATTTCTTTTGGTAATTTCATAACTATTCTCTCTCTTTCTTCTGAACATAACACAGTGAGTATGTCATCACTGCAGATTTATTATTCCTATCTGTATTATACATAATATCTGTATATTTGTCAACATATATAGTGTACGTATACAGGTGTTTTTTCTGCCGTTATTTCTTCAAATGAATCTCGATGACTGCCATAATCTCATTAAGGCGAGTCTCTCCTACACCCTTAATAAGCTTCAGATCTGAACGAAGCTTTTCCAGATCTACCGGAACAGATGATTCAGCCTTAGCTTTATCATATCCGATTTTATATACATTCTTAAAAGTCTGTTCGCAGTAGCCTGCGGAAATCATCCTTCGCTTACGCTCGGATTCTTTAGCAGGCCTTGCATTCGTCGTTACTATCGCTTCCTGCGTCGCTTTCAGCTCCTTGTCTGCGATGAAACGACATCAAGGCTTTCACGGTCCATCGCCTTAACTTTCTTGTACATCGCCCTGTCCATCAGCATTTCTTCTGCCATGAAGTTATCAATCCTTTCTGCAGAGAATAACATAACATAAACCCACAGGCATTACAAGATGTATTCCTGCCATTTTTAGCATTTCTCTACAACGGATAATACATAAACCATTTAAATAACCTGTCATGTACTGATATATTCAGGATTTTCATCATATTCTCAGACAACCGCTCGTGAGCAGAACAAGCCTTCTTAACATCTTTCAGTACGAATTCTGCAAGGCTCTCACTTATTGTTTCATGCACAATCTGCGGTTTATCCCACTACTCGTATCCTCTGCTGCATATAGCAAGATAATACAGAAACGCATATTCTTCTTCGTTTGATACTCTATCAGTAAGAACCTTAACAAGCATATCAAATCTCCTGCAGAATTCTTCATAAATCATATCATACAGTTTCTCATCAGCTTTACCGCAAACAGAATGCCGTTCTAGAACTGATTTTTTCCCGACAAACGCATTAATATTGAAATTAATCGGAACAAAAGACTGCTTTTCCTTCGTTTTATAGCAGTCAAAGATATTTTCAAGAAAATCCGTTCTTTTAATTTCATTATCTAAATCAAAAAAAATTGATGCTGAACGACAGTAAATTAAAACTGGCCCTGAATGCAATATTGGGGATTTGCCTGTACACTTGTATCCGATTTTCGTTTTATTTCACCAGAGCCATTATAGTAGGCTGTAACTCAACTCAACACGTTCAATCACAAAAAACTCGAAAACTTAAGTCAAAACCGACTTGACATGTAACGACATTTGCGTTACAATAAAATCAGGAGGCGATATTTATGGAGAAATCAGCAACTTTAAACTTAAGAATAAACCCTGAATTAAAAGCAAATGCAGAAATGATCCTTTCAAGACTCGGAATACCTATGTCCACTGCTGTAGATATGTTTCTGAATCAGGTAGTATTATCAGGAGGAATCCCTTTTTCTGTGACTTTACCTAAAATGCCGGCAGACATAGATGCATCACAGATGACCGATGAGCAGTTCCATACAAAGCTTCAGAAGGGCTATAATGATTATCTGGAAGGCAATACAGTTGATGCTAAAGAAACTTTTAAAAAATTTACGGAGAGTCATTCGTAGTGGAAGAATATATTGTAAAACTTACTGCCGAAGCCAGTAAGGATATGGAACAAATATATGACTATATTGCATGGAGTTTACTTGCACCAGAAAGTGCATTAAATCAATATAACCGAATCGCTGAAGCAGTTTTAAGTCTTAATCAGATGCCTGAAAGATGTCTTTGTTCGATTGTGAACCTGAACATTCACGCGGCATACATAAAATGATTATTGATAATTATACCGTTTGCTATATTATTGATAATTCAAAAAATGAAGTTTTTGTTCTTGCAGTATTGTATGGAGCATCTGATATCCATTCCAGATTACAGAACAGACAGGGATGATAAATGCTATACATGAAAGAATATCTTGAAAAGATTTTCGAGCCGAATGTCAACTGAAAATGTCAACCAGATTTTTCTGACTGCGATTCTGTGTGGTTTGCGAGCATAATCCCACATCTTCGAATCCTGTCACCCCAATAAATTTAAACCGCCTGATTACGGGTAAATTACGTATTCAGGCGGTTTTTCTGTATTTATGCTACAGTTTATATATATCGGTTTTCACTTAAAAGTATGCTGTTATTTTTTCATTTTTTCTCGTTTTTTAACCACACAATCAGATTTATAACTAAAAATTCGGCAATGAGTGAAACAAGTCCGAATATCATTCTGAATTCAAATGTCTCCCTGTCAGTTAACCAGTTAAGCACTGAATAAAACATCATTGCCATATTGATTCCAAGCCATGCAGTACTCTGATATAAAAATGATATTTTTCTTTTTTCACAAAGTGAATATAACACCAGTACCGCTGCCTCTGTGTAAGCCGCTGCTTTACAGCACCATATGACATTTACCGGGCATGAATAATCTCTGAAAATAATAATAAAACTTTCAAGTACTGTAATAAATAAAAGAACTGAAACTGAAATTAATGCAGGTATTTTTATTTTACTGAATTTAAGCTTTTTTATATCTGAAAACGCAAACGCAAAGCACAGCATCAGCACTGGCATTTCTATAAGGTAAAACAACTGAACCGGAAGCATGCCATCTGCTCCGGCAATGGCTGAACCGTCTGCTTTGATACTGCCTTTTACTAAATTTGAATTATATGCAACTACAGAAAGTATAAATGGTATAAAAAACACCATCAACATACGCAGCTTCATCATGATATTCATTTTTTTCAGATGCTTAAGTTCATGCTGCTCTCTGCAGGTTTCCTTTGATGAAATACTTTCAAGAAAAGCTCTGCATTCGCTGCACTGCTCCAGATGTCTGTCAACGAGATTTCTGCCTTCATCAGAACATATACCGTCAAGGTATGGTATCATCAGATCTTTTGCAATGTCACAGCTTATTTCTTTCATACTACCTTCTCCTTCCGTGGTTTTATTTTTTTATCATTTCTTTGGCTCTGAAAAAATTAACTCTTGCCCAGTTTTCTGAACGTCCGAGTATTTTGCCTATTTCACGAAATGACAGATCACCGGTAACACGCAGATAAATGACCTGCTGCATATTTTCAGGTAATTCGTTTATTTTTCTTATAACTTCTGAAATTTCTTCACGGTCTATGACCTGCTGTTCAACATCAGAAACATCAGTTAGATCCCATTCCGTTTCATCTATTGATACTTCTCTGTTTTTTCCATATAAATGCTGATACAGGAGATGTTTGGCTATCTGACAGAGCCAGACTGATATCTTGCATTTTCCGTTATATCTGTCTATTGACTCTATTGCTTTAAAAAATGTTTCCTGTGTAATATCCTCGGCAAGAACAGGATCTCTGCATCTGTGCAGGATAAAGTAATAAACAAGTTCAGCATTTTCTTTATACAGTCTGTCCATCATCTGTGCATCCCCCTCTCTGATTTCTTTATAATATATATCGGATTCAGTACGATTTCGTTACAGAAAAATCAAAAATATTTTTTCTGTTGATAGATAAAGGCTCTTCTTTTGTTGAAACTGAAGAATTTGCCTCTGCTGCTAAAAAAAAGCAGCAATTACTTCGTTATTGTTACAAGAGCTAATCTTGAAATGGTTCCGGTAAGCGCTGAAGAAGTATACGGAATAAAAAGTTCAGGTAAATACAACTCATTTGAACCTGTGTATCATGAAATATACAGAATATATTCGTCCGATATAAGCAATGATAACATTTTGCAGTAAAAAATCTCCCGTTCCCATGCTTTCACATGCAGAAACGGGAGATTTATATTTATTTGTCTGCTGATATTTCAGTGGAAAGGGACACTGCAGCAGGCAATGGAATTAATTAATTTCGAGTTTTCTTTTATATTCTGACTTTTTAGGCATCGTTACCTTCAGGATTCCGTCTTCATATCCGGCTGTGATTGCATCAGGGTCTACACCTGAAATACCAAAGCTTCTGCTGAAGGAACCGGAGTATCTTTCCCTGCGTATAAATTTACCTTCACTGTTCTTCTCCTCATTTGTTTCTTCCCTCTTTGCGGAAACGGTAAGATAATCATGGTCAATATCAATACTGATATCTTCCTTCTTAAATCCCGGAAGCTCAGCCTCAAGCAGATATCCGGTTTCTGTTTCCGAAATATCTGTCCTGAATTTACCTGATGTCATTTCCGGCATCATCCGGTTCATTCTGTCTCCGAAAAAGTCTCTTTCAAAATCATTCATTACGCTGAATAAATCAAAGTCTTTTCTTTCAAATGGTGCAAGTCCTAACATATAAATTACCTCCCAAAAAACAAATCTTATTTACTTTCCTGTCTTCTGATTAATAAAGTTTAAATGTTCCACTGGAATCGCCTCTGTTTATCTTTTCCTTTCGGTGATTATTATATTATACCCCGTATATGACCGGAATATTACAGAAATGTGTTCGGAAAGCGAAAATTAGCACTCTTGCATCAAGAGTGCTAATTTTCGCTTTCAACTTGATAGATTTCAGTCTGCCTGTTATAACCCGAGTTTGCCACTAAAATAAAAAAACGACGACCAAAAAGGCATCGTTTTTTTTCGTAAATACGTCATTAAGCACGCAAAATCTACAATTGATTTTTTTGTGAAAACGTACTAATTTTACGTACTATCAAAATATTTTAATGGATTTTTTTAATGATTTAAGCTCCTGTCTGGTAAAGAATTTTTCCGGAATTTCAATATTAAAGGCATTAAGGATTTTTTGAAGATCAGGATTATTAACAT
>JAZUJY010000110.1:0-6143 GCA_045643005.1 Oscillospiraceae bacterium
TTTCCCCTGATTTACCATTTGGGTTTTACGTTTACCTTTTGAATTTGACTTGTCATGCAGTCTCTTCCACCCTGCCGGCCTTCAAAACTCTGCTTTTAACAAGCAGAGGCGATTCGTAGAATCGGTTCCCGCTCAGTCGGAGATTGTACTCCGACTGAGCGGGAAGATAGAACCCGCCGCCTGCAGAGGCGGGGGATATCCTCTGTGTTGTTATATCAGATTTCTGTTCGTGGTCGTGAAAGAATCGCTACACCACTTCCTCTGTCCCAGCCTCACGGCTTTCGACTTGTGGTTCGCTACACTTGGCGGTAAATACCTGTGACCGGACTTTCACCGACTGGCTGTGTGTCATGCCCGACACACTATAAGAAAAGCCGACCACATGGAGGTCGGCTTTTCAAAAATACTAATCATCACCCAGCATTATCCTTTTAAGTCTGATAAGATCAAATATATTTATTTTCGAGTCTTCGTTTATATCGGCAGTAATTTTCTGTTCAGTGTCATATTCTTCATCCGACATGTTAAGCATTTTCTGCAGAATGACTGCATCCGTAACACTCACCGAATCATCACCGTTAATATCACCCGTTTTTCTGAACACAGGTTTTGCGACTATATCACAATCGGGCATCGTGTAATCGTATTTTTGGGATGTATAGACAGTCTCTTCGGTCTGGGATGAAGGTGCGGAAAAGATATATTTTAACAGTCTGTATCCCTTGTCCGGCTCCGGAGTCAGAGTTATGCTGTCTCCGGCATATATTTTTTTTGAAAGATCAGCATCTGCATTTATTTTTCCGTTTTCAGAATCTGAAATACTAAACATATTTCCATGATGTGTTATAACGAGCTGATTTTTCACATATTCTGCGTTTTCTTCAAGTTTGTCATAATGTTTTATGGTAAATTCACTGCCTGAAACTATATCATAGTATTCAGGATGATTTTTTATCTTTAAAGTATATGTTCCCGGATTCACAGCCTGTATATTTATTCCGTAGGAAGGAAGCTTAACTGTTTTGCATGATTTTTCCACAACACTGTAATCTTCTGCTGACACGCCGGATTTTCCGCCTCCTGAACCTATGCTTTTGCCGTCTGAAAGCATAAAATCTGTTACCAGCGAAAATTTTCTTGTCTCTTTTTCAACATATATTGTGACGTTTCCGTCTGAATCGGGAAAAGGAGCACAAACAAGATTTCCGCTTAGGAAACACACTCCGGCTGACATTACAGGATCGGTTTGATCTTTTGAAAAGTCAACGTTATAGTCGGTACCCATAAATTCTGTATTATACGTTCCGTCTTTTTCAAAAAGTCCCGGAAAAGTCTCGCTCAGATTTATTGTTGTCTTAACGTATTTATAAGCCTTATCGTCAATTGTAGTATCCCTGTTAACGCTTCCTGCGCCACCGCTGTACTTGTAATCATATCCCAGACGGTTATTGTATATTCCGTCTTCAAGAGTTTCTATTTTTAGTTCTCCGGCACTATCCTTAAAATAATGTTTATAACGATCATAATTCGAATCTGCACCGTCAGGTATCACTAAAAAATACCAGTCAACTATCCTGTTTTTCCATGCCTTATCTGCATATATTCCGAACGAATGAGCCGGAACAGTAAACTCAACAGGTTTGTCAATCAGATATTTCAGTAATATCCTATATTCTTTATTGCCTTCAACGTCTATGTAATCATTGTATACGGCTCTGTAATAATTGCCGTCTGTTGCTTTCTGGTATCTTATTTCCTTTATCGTGCCTGATTCTCCGAACGGATTTTCAAAGTTGTCATATGATATCCGGTACTTGTCTAAATCATCTATCAATTTTACTGAATCATCAAAATTTACGAAAGTAAATTCATTATTTCCTTTCCATTCTGCAACTTTTTTTCCATCCGGTCCGTACAGTTCCAGTTCAAGATTCCTTAAACTGTCACGATTTTCGGAATCAGCCACTGTGATGTTGGCAGCACAGTCAGGTCCCAGTAAAATGGAATCCGATGTCCCGTAATTTGACATTATTATCGTATCACTATAAGCCTTTACATCAGGCATTGCCGAAATTTCCGATACTGCACATAATATTCCGCATACAACAGAAATAACCTTTTTCATTTTTGTACACTCCTTTTCATAGTATTGGTTTAACATACAGATAAATTTTTTTACATATCCGGTTATCCTGAAAAATATTTAAAATGTGCTGAATGATATATTTTTTCAAAATATCATACAGCACATTTTGTCACGAATTATTTTTCAAAATCAGTATACAGCTAAATAACTTATCCAAGATTTACATTATCCGTAATTCCAAAATAACATTTTCCTCTGTTTACAGTCAGAGGCTGTCCGTTTGTATCAGTAAATACAAAATTTGATTCCTCACTCGGTCTTGACCAGTTGATCTCCTGCGCAACACCGTCAGTGATGTAATATCCGCTTCCGCCTGACATGATATCAACATCCATCAGTTCTCCTACACCTCTGTAATTTACATTTGTCAGAAGTACAAATACGTTTGTGTATGCAAGCTGTATGTCACCATGGCTGTCCATATGAGGATTTCCATTATGCTGCTTCAAATACGTGTTAGTAGCCGGGTCATATGTAAACGTGCTGTGATAACCCTGAGAGAAAATAACGTCAGGATTTGTACACGGAACACCTTCAGGCTTAAATATATCATCCTTTTCAGGGAAATTGAATTCTTCCTTGTCACCGCAGTTTCTCTCTTTTCTGAAGCCGTATTCATCCATTGCCTCAGGAACTCTGCTTCCGATAAAATATCCGGTATGCTCGCGGTCGTAGTACTGAAGTCGCTCTTCATCGTTCTGGAACAGCATCGTGCAGTAATATCCGTCAAATCTGTCAATTCCAAGTCTTTCGATGGTTTCTGTTGCTATCGTGGTGTCTGCACCCCAGTGACAGTAAACCGCATCAAGTCCGTATGCTATTATTGGATAGTAATATCTGCAGCTTCTTACCGAGCAGACGTCAGGAATATTTGTATAGTCTGCAAATACAGCCATCATTCTGGTTATTCCGCCTTCTACAACTACTTCGTACATGTAGTCAGCCTTGCTGATACCATACTGAGGAAGTGCGCCTTCATAGTTGTTTATCATAAGCGCTATAGGTCTCTTTCCTATCGCATCCTTGTTGTATCCCCATTCACCTGTCAGCGGATTTGCTGTATCGTATACCTTTGCAGGCTCTGTCGTAGTCGTTTCTTCCGGAACTGTTGTTTCAGGAACAGTTGTTACTTCTGCTGTTGCTGCAGTTGTCTGTTCCACTGTCGGTCTGATGACTTCATCCTCACCGCCGCATGATGAAAATGCAGCAAGTAAAACCGAAGCTGCTGCCAATAAAATTAATTTCTGCTTTCTCATATTTTTGACCTTCTTTTTTTATAAAAATGTTTATCTGAAGCTTTCGCCCTTTTCAGTCAGAATATCTGTTCTCACAATATGCACCGTTTCCGGCTCAAAATCAATAAATTTGAAAAATGCGTCCAGAAGAAGCGACGGATTGTATCCTCCGTTCTGGCTTGAAGGCATGACTATTTTTATAAACAGTTCATCTTCATCCATTATTTCCTTAATATTGGAAAAAGGCTTGATATCAACATCCTTCATGGTTTTCTGCTTTGTTTTCTTCTGAATGACAATTTCATCCTGAGACATAAACTCTTCAAATTTTTCTTTTGAAATATTAACATTTTCCTTTGATATTCTTATCTCATACTCTGAAAATGCGATCAGAGTATGCTTCATGTCAAAGTCATAGATCTCCTTTATACGAATCCCGTCGGGAAGAACAGTGTTGAGCTTTTCCTTTATCAGTTCAAGAGGCATGTTTTCATCATTTACATTGAAATCCATGACCTCACATCTTCCTTCATATCCAAGTGAAAGTGCAAGCGGAAACATTATATAAAGACGCGGATTGAAGCCCTCTGTGTACCATACGGATACTCCTGCCTTTTTGAATGTCCTCTGCATAAATCTGTACAGATCAAGGTGTGAAATGTACTTTGCCCTGTCCTTTTTTTCAAATCTTGCTCTTAATTTACGCAAAGCACTCACCTCCTGCGCACTTGTTCACTCCGCATCCTGAGCACTTTTGTCTGCAGTTCGGAGTTACTTCATTTTCCTTTGCCTTTTTATTTTCTCTTACAAGAAATTCCTTTGAAACATAATAATCAAGATGATCCCATGGAAATACCTCGTCGAACGGTCTTTCCCTGTTTGCATAAAATGCCGGATCTAAGCCGCATTTTTCAAATGCAGCCATCCACTTGTCAAAATCAAAATATTCTCCCCAGCTGTCAAATATGCATCCGCTCTTCCACGCTTCATACATTGCTCTGCCGACCTTTCTGTCGCCTTTGGCAAGTATCTCCTCAAGTATGCTTACCTCAGGATCATTGAAGCTGACATGCACTTTTTTCGTTTTTACACTGTCAAGAAGAAGCTTCTGTCTTCTTTCTATTTCTGACTTTGTTATCTGCGGTTCAAACTCAAAAGGCGTAAACGGCTTCGGAACAAACGTTGCACAGCTTATCGAAACTGAAATACCGCCCTTTGGATGATCAGGCATCGCATAGAACATATCTATTATCCTCTCGGCAGTTTCTGCTATACCGATGATATCTTCATCTGTTTCAGTCGGAAGTCCCATCATAAAATAAAGCTTTACTTTATTGTATCCGCCTTCAAATGCTATCCTGCAGGTGTTCATCAGTTCCTCTTCGGTAACATTTTTATTTATGGCATCTCTCAGTCTCTGTGTACCTGCTTCAGGTGCAAACGTAAGACCGCTCTTTCTTACCTTCTTTATCTGTTCGAGCAGCTCATCTGAAAAATTATCCACACGAAGTGAGGGCAGTGTCAGATTTATATGCTCTTTTTCGGTATAATCGTACAGCTCACTGAATATCTCAAACAGCTCTGAATGATCACTCGTACTGAGCGATGAAAGTGAAAGCTGCTCATATCCTGTATTTTCACAAAGTGCCTTTGCCTGCTTCGAAACATTTTTTGCTGATTTTTCTCTGAAAGGTCTGTACAAAAATCCTGCCTGGCAAAATCTGCAGCCTCTTATACATCCTCTTAAAACTTCAACAGAAGCTCTGTTATGAACTATGTCCGTATAAGGTACAACAAAATCATCAGGATAAAAAACATTGTCAAAATCCTTTATGATCCTCTTTCTTACTGTCTTCGAAGCAGTTTCCTTCGGAATATATTCCTTTATCGTCCCGTCCTCGTTGTAAACGACATCATAAAGTGACGGTACATAGACCCCCTCTATCCTGGCAGCTTCCAGCAAATATTCAGATCTGGTCGCGCCCTGTTTTTTCATTTTGTCATAAAGATCAAGCAATTCAAGGTTGACCTCTTCACCTTCTCCGAGTATAACTATGTCACAAAAATCTGCAAACGGCTCCGGATTGCATACACACGGACCTCCCGTACATACTACAGGCATAATATTTTCACCTCTGTCTTTCTGATACAGAGGCACTCCGGCAAGATCAAGCATATTGAGCATATTTGTATATGAAAGTTCATACTGCATGGTAAAACCTATCCAGTCAAATTCCTTAACAGGATCGAGACTTTCAAGTGCATAAAGAGGAATGTCATTTTCCCTCATCAATGCTTCAAAGTCTGTCCACGGTGCAAATACCCTCTCACACCAGTAGTTTTCTCTCGAATTTATAAGTGAATACAATATCTTCATTCCAAGATGGGACATTCCGATATCATAGCTGTCAGGAAAACAAAAGGCAAATCTGACATCCACTTTTTCTTTATCCTTCATCACGCTTCCCGGCTCTCCGCCGATATAGCGGGACGGTTTCTGAACTTTAAGAAGAAGTTTTTCTATTTTATCTTTTAACATAATATTCCTCCGGATTATTTTTTCCAGTTCTTCTATATATTTTACAACATAGACAGCTGTAAATCAATAGTATTCTTGTACAAAATGTTCAAAGCTCTGCTTTTAACAAGCAGAGGCGATTCGCAGAATCGGTTCCCGCTCAGTCGGAGATTGTACTCCGACTGTTTGGTCAGATAGAACCCGCCGCCTGCAGAGGCGGGGGATATCCTCTGTGTTGTTATAA
>JAZUJY010000111.1:0-16330 GCA_045643005.1 Oscillospiraceae bacterium
GAGGCATCATACCCGGAATCATTGCTGCTGCGATAAGTGCACATATAATGTTTTTTTTCATATTTTTCTCCTCCGTTATTTTCATTATGGGTTTTCAAAGCTCTGTGTTGTTCAAAGCTCTGCTTTGAACTCGCAGAGGCGATTCGTAGAATCGGTTCCCGCTCAGTCGGAGATTGTACTCCGACTGTTTGGTCAGATAGAACCCGCCGCCTGCTTCAGGCGGGGGATATCCTCTGTGTTGTTATATTTACTAACTGAATTATAACATTAAAAAACAGCATGTTTAATTAAATTACAAAACTGTAATTAAATTATCACATGAAACTATAGTCGTGAAAAATAAAAAAAGCAGTTAAGAAAAATTTTTTCCTGACTGCTTTTTTGTTATTCATAAACTCAAATCATTCAAAACACATCATTTAATTCTTATTTTGGATAAAACACTTTTATCCATGCAGACATACTGCTTAAAATATGCAAGGTCTGCGATATCGACTTCCCCGCTTCCATCTATATCGGCCGCTTCAATCAGATAAGAACTGAATTTCTGTGCTTTCAGAAGATACAGCGAAAGAAGTGTCAGATCTGTAAGATCAGCTGTTCCGTCATTGTTCAGATCTCCGTAATTAATATTTCCAAGCTGTTCTGATACAATATTTACAAGCTTAAATCTGTTGTTTGCCAAGGTGTTTTTATTATCAAACTTTACTGTCGGATCCTTGCCTTTAACAAGTTCATTGTCACTTTCATACATAGCAAGACAAATAACTGCATTACAGCTGTCGCAAGTGCTGTTAATAATGCAATAAATCGTTTCATAGAATCAACCCCGATATTTTTTTTATTTATAAATAACCCTAAAGCAACATTTTCTATAATATATTATATCAAACGCGCATCAGACAAACAACTTTATTTAACTAAGATGCGTTTTTCTGTATATAAGTTACAAAGCGAAAATCTCTGACTCTTACTTCAGCTATTCTTTGGATCGTTTTTATTTGTTAAAAGCAGAGCTTTAAATAAAAAGTAATGTCGTTTGTTTTGCTTCCCTACCTTCCCCTGATTTACCATTTGGGCTTTACGTTTACCTTTAGGATTTGACTTGATTTGCAGTCTCTTCCACCCTGCTGGCCTTATATCAGATTTCTGTTCGTGGTCGTGAAAGAATCGCTACACCACTTCCTCCATCCCAGCCTCACGGCTTTCGACTTGTGGTTCACTACACTTGGCGGTAAGTACCTGTGGTCGGACTTTCACCGACTGGCTGTGTGTCATGCCCGACACACAAACGAAGAGGATATCCCGCTGCCCATAGAGGCGAGGGATATCCTCTTTTTACACTGCCGTCAGGCTTTAATTCAAATTAAAACTCCCTTACTGCAGGAGTGCTGTACAAACAGTTGCCGTCCGCATCACAGATTGAACTGCCGAAGTCGAAATCATCCCAGTTATCATCATACATAACGTATTTGTGAATGTATCCGAATGAATCCTTTGCAGTCAGCACAAAATCATACGATCCGTTTAACGGATATGTAAAGTTTATGATACTTTCGCTCTCTGAGGCAGACTTTTTCTCTATTTCATTTCCGTTCTGAGAGGAAATCATCTGAATATCTGAAAACTTTCCTTCATCTACTAACTGTGTCAAATTAAACTCATATTTTACTTCTTTTTTTGTCGTTGTAAATCCATAATTGTCACCTATCAAATCCGGGAGTACTTTTGTGAATAAACTCTTTTCTTCAACAAAATTGTCAAACGGATAAACACTTGTCACATCGTCGGTGATCACTGACATCATTATTTTGCCGGTGCTGTCGAACAGAGGCAGAGAACATTCTTTTGTAAACATACCGTTTGTATTTCGGTCAAAATCATAATATTTATTTGAATATTTAAGAGCGATCTTTGTATTTTCCGAGTATGTCTTCGGCATACAGCTTATTTTAACTTTTACTGTATTGTCTGATGTATCTACGTCACCGTATTCGATTGAAAATTGTGTGAATGGAGAATTAAATTCTTTTACTTCATTCCTGAGATTATCGAGTTCAAATGACAATCTTTCAATATCGCCGCTCATTTTCGCATTCATTGTGTCAGTATTTCTTTTGATTAAAGACAGCTCATTTAATGTCGAAAAAACAAAATACAGACTAAGAACGATGATAATGATCCTTCCGACATTTTCTATCGAAATCATAGAAACATGCGCTGTACTTTCATTTTTTTCGAGTTTCTTGTTTATATTTTTTCTGTAGATCTTCATATAACATAAAAAAAACACAAGCAAAACCAAAAATACGATCGCAAAAATCAAAACTTCCCATCTGAATAACATTATAAAATTACCTCCTTTATCATATTCCAAAAATTTCTTTAAATATCGGATAATAGCTTCTTGTAACGTCGACCAGAGACCCGTCTGACATGGTCAGAATGTACTTCATGGAAAACGTGGGCTTTATTTTTTTCACATGTGCTTTTGAAATAATGGCACAATTACTTACACGCAGAAATTTTGTGCTGTCCAGGTCATCCGAAAACTTATACAGTCTTTCAGATGACTGATAATTGTTTCCGTCACAGGCATGGATGACAACACTATGTCCAAAGCTTTCCAGAAATATGATATCATCAGTCAAAAGCTTTACCTTTTCACCATCATTATTTTTCACCATGATATAAGGCTTTGATATACTCTTTTCACTGATGATAAACTCGCCGTCATCATCAATTTCAAAACCTGCTGCCAACAATCGTTCTTTCACTTCCTGAAAGTTTTCATCACTGACATTTATCTGAATTTTCACAAATTTCCTCCCATAATATTTATTTCAGTACTGATAATTATATTATATATTATATTATATTAATTGCAATATATTATACATAACTTACACTTTATGGCTCACAGAATGCAAAAACAAAAATGACAGAACCCGCCTCTAAAGTCTGTGAGGCGGGTTCTGTCATTTATCCGCAGATCAGTCCGTTCTGCATTTTGATTATACGTCTGCTGTAATAAGCACATTGTTCTGAATGTGTGACCTGCAGTATCGTAATTCCCTTTTCCTTATTTATCTGTCTGAACAGCTCCATGATCCCTTCACCTGAAACGGAGTCAAGATTTCCGGTCGCTTCATCGGCAAGCAGGATCTCCGGTTCGTTTAAAAGTGCTCTTGCTATAGCCGCTCTCTGCTGCTGACCGCCTGAAAGCTGTGACGGCTTTGAGTTTCGCTTTTCATATATTCCTGTTATCTCAAGGATCTCATTTAATTTCTTTTTGTATTCTCTGACGTTTTTGCCTGACATGGTTATCGGAAGCATGATATTGTCCTCAACTGAAAGATTCTGAACAAGATTGTAGAACTGAAAAATAAAACCTATCTTGTTAAGCCTGAGCTTCGACATCTCACTTTCCTTAAGGTCTTTTATATTTTTTCCGTCGATCTCAATTTTTCCTTCAAAATCCTTGTCGAGACCGCCTATGAGATACAACAGCGTAGATTTTCCGCTTCCTGATGCGCCCATAAGTGAAACAAAATCGCCTTTTTCTATACTCAGGTCAACACCTTTTAAAACTTCCGTTCTTGCTTCGTTTTTTCCAAAAGATTTTTTAACATCCTGAATTCTGATTATTTCTGACATGACAAATCTCTCCTCATTTATTATTCATATTTCAATTCACTTGCTATGTTCATTTTCTTTAATGATTTTATCGGCTTTATGCATGTAAGCATCAGTATCAGCCACATTGCAAATCCTGACAGCGGGATAATAAATGCCGGAATTGCAGCTTCACTGATCCCTTCTTTAATTGATTCCATTATCAATGATACCAGTTTTAAAGTAAACACACTTGAAACAACAGCAGTAACTACAGCTGCACCGGTTGAAAAAACATTTTCAAGGAAAATAAGTTTTACAAGCTGTCTTCTGTTCAGCGATGTCGACATCATGACTGCATACTCTCTTTTCCTTCCTTCAAATCCGATGATCTGATTTCCTGATGTTCCTATCATTGTAAGAGAAAGTCCTAACACTATTATTCCCGCAAAGACCGCCAGAAAACCTGCATATACTCTGACCATTTTCTGTTTGTAGGAATCAGCGGTATAGTATTCTGCGCTATCTGAAATAAGATGATCCTTTATGTTTTTCAGAGTTCCTTCCGGATCTGAACATCTGACCAGAACGGTTGAAGGATCCTTGCTGTACACTTCAGAGAAAAGCTTCTCATTTATTATATAATTCTCTGAGAATGTATTTTCTTTTCTTGTATCGATATAAGCAGAAAGAGTCAGCTGTACCTGACTTGGGAAAAGCTCGTTGGCACACAAAGTAAAATCTACTGTGTCTCCGATTTTAATTCCATGTTTATCTGCATCTTTCCTGCTCATTAAAAACTCGTTTTCTTTAAGGCTGTCAGGCAGATCAGGTATTAAATCATAATAGTTTTTATCAGGCAGCGCCCTGACTGTTACAATTTGATCCTGTGATTCCTTATTTATTTCAATGTAATCATCTATTTCATAAAGATACTCTGTTCCGCTGACTCCTTCAATATCATTTATAAATGAAAGTACGCTTTCTTCATTTGCCGGATTTATGATCAATACGTCAGCATTGTAGCCTGTTTTTCCAAAATCACTGATTTCTGATACTGAGATTCCTGCAATAGCTATTGTGACACATACCGTGGTTACACACAGTATCGCACTGCCAACTGTACTCTTCTTTGTACATATCTCAGCTGATGCAAGCTTTGCAACAGGATGATTTGTCTTTATACAGATCGTTTCCATAATCTTTGAAACTATTTTTAATATCAACGGCATCAGCAGTGCCAGGGATGCAACAAAGCTTAATAAACTGATTACCAGAACGTACATATTGTTTCTTCCGACGAAAGATAAAACCAAACCTGTTATTAAAAGAAGTATACCGGCAAGCATCTGATTTGAAGAATATCTGTATTCTGTATCATTGTTATCATAGATTATATCACGTATAGGTCTCTTCAGGGCTTTTACAAGAGCTGACACAGGACAGATACACTCAACAAGCAGTACTCCGACAAACACTGTTAAAACCACAGGCATAACAGAAGGCTCATATTCCGGAACTGTTAAATCAAACATACTGACCGCCAGGTTCAGGATCTTTTTCCTTACTGCTGCATAAACTGCCATTCCTGAACCTGCACCTGCCAGTCCGTAAATAATATTTTCCAGAAGAAGAATGAAGGCCGTGATTTTTCCTGAGATTCCTATACTTCTCAAAGTACCTATGACCGACATTCGTTCGCTGACTATCCTGTTCGAAAAGCTTACAGTAACAAATATCACAAGAAGAAATACAAAAATAAAAAGAAACAGAAAAATTTTTTTAAGAGTATCATCTTCCTCCAGATCACCATATACAAAAATATCAGCAAGGGGGGCATTTTCTTTCAGCTTATCTGCAAATTCGTCTATTTTTGAATTATCAAGAACATCGATCAGCAATATATCAGAATTCAGCGTTTCAGAACCTTGCAATATTTTCATGGCATTTTCATTTACAACTGCCGAACACACAGCGCTGCTGATAAATTTTCCATAAGGCTTTAATATTTTTTTTACTTTAAACGGCACTGTATCCCCGATTACGTCATGCAGTTCAATAACGCTTCCCTCTTTACAGCTTAATCTTTCAGCATATAGTTCATTTATAACAATTTCATCATCCAAAAGAACAAATTCTTCATTCAGGAACTCCATCTCATATGCCTTTTGAATATCCATTCCGTATATTACAGCATTTTCTGAAAAAACATAACTGTAATACTCTTTTTCTCTCTGATACATCTTCTCAGCATTACAATAATATGTAAAAGAATTATATTCAGGAACTCCTTCAAAAAAATCATCCTTTATACCTTTGTCATTACTCAGCTCAATATCACAGGTTCCTCGTTCTGCATAAAAAACACTTTTTATTGATGATTCCAGATAATCCTGCATATCAATTGCCATACCTGCACAAAAAGCTGTCAATGTCATACAAAAGATCAGTATAAATGATCTGAAAGGCTTTTTCAGCATATTGCTTACAGTCAGTTTTAACAATATTTTCATAACACATTTACCACCTTTTCACTCTGTTTTCCGGAGCGACATACATTTTATCGCCTTCCTTAATATCATATACATCATAAAAATCATTCATATTCATTACTACTGCATTTACTCTTATCTGAGAAGGACTGTGCTCATCGTATTTAATACTGTTTATGACCTGAGATTTCAACATCAGAACAGACCATTCCTTCGCATAGTTTTCAAATATCTGCTTCTTTTCTTCTTTGGTATCTGCTATAAGAAGAACACACTGCAAAGCACCCAGGTCGGCAAAATTTTCATTAAGCGTCTTTCTTCCGTCGATATGATAAACATCCATCAACGTTCTTGAATTATAAAAATCAACAACTCTTTCCTGTTCCTTTTCAAAGGCTTCCCTGTCAGCTTTGCTTATCCACTCAGGATCATACTGTCCGTTCTCGTCGTATTTGATCCCGTCCGGATCAAACGCATGAGATAATTCATGGCAGATCGTTACTCCGAGTGCTCCGAGATTTTCACAGAAGCTTCTGTTGATATCAAATTCAGGTGAATGCATGATCCCTCTCGGAATATAAATTGAATTTGCAGGCGATACATAACATGCATTTACCTCATGCGACATCATCGGCCATTCGGAATGGTCAACTTCTTTTCCTATTTCATCGAAATCAGTTTTATTACAATTTACAGAGGTAATAAAAAAGTTTTCTCCGATCTTATCCTTAAAATCTTCATCATCAATTCTTTTATCTCCGCCGAAATAGAAAGATATATTATTAAATTTCTTTACAAGAAGCTCTTTTCCTTCATCAGAAATCATATCTGACTGCCTGATCATTTTTACATAAGCTTCTTTGATTTTTGATGACATCTCAAGCATTGCTTTATTATATTCTTCTGTATAATACTTTCTGCAGTACAGGGCACTGACAATTGTACTGAGATCATTTGCAGTTTTATCCAGGATCTCTTTATCAGTAAGTTTTCTTTCCGCATTATCGTAGTTCAGATAGGACTCCGGTGCAAATAAAGCGTAGGTCATCACAAATCTGCATTTGAAAAAATCTTTCCACATCTGAATATTATCATCTGTCAGATAACTGTTTATGGTCTTCAGTTCTTCAGGAACATCCACGTTGTAGTCTTCATACGGATATTCAGTTATGCCCAGTTTCCTTATATATTTTTCAAAATCAATATTTGAAAAAAGTTCTTTCATCTCATCTTCACTGTACAAATTATATATGGATGAATCATCAACGTCAGGATCATAGTCTTTTACACAGTCTATGAAAAAATATACTATACTGTCAGCACGTTTTACTGCTTCTTCATCATCAACACCAAAACCGATCAGACAATCTCTGTATTTATTTCGGATCTGTGTTTTTTCTCGGTCATTCTTTTTAAATTTTTTGATATCACCTGTAAATCCCAATTCTGTAAAATCCAGAATTCTTTCATCTGTCTTAAAAGGATTTGTAATCAAAAATGCATTTGCAGCACTTTGTGTTCCATATTCCGTAAACAGAAACGCACTCATATCCATAACATCATCAGGAGTTCTGATTTTATCTATCATATTAAAGACCTTATCAAATTCCGATGTCTGATCGCTCCTGTTTTCAGGATTCTGATAAAAATCCTTGACCTGGCTGTAATAGGAACGTATAAATTCTTCTTCACTGCCGTCCTCAAACTCTTTGTCTGAATTGATTATCTCATTCAGGAGACCTGTCACTTCATCATCTATATCGTTATCGATCAGATACATACCGCCTGAATATGCACCACCATATTTAAATTCCTCATTCCAGAGATCATTGGCGTTTACATACCCATAAAAATCATCAGCCGGACTGATATCAATCTTTTCATCCTCTGAATACGCAGGTTTTTCCTTCAAATCAACAGTAACCGGTTTTTCCGTCTCGTTTGAATAATCACATCCGGAAAGTGAAAGGACAAAAATTAAACACGCAAGCAAAGCAGATTTTCTTTTTATTTTCATTTTCATTCCCCCATACTATTTTTTGCTTATTCGCATTCTGATGGTGATATTTTAGCATATAATATACCGGAAAAAACAGTAACCGCAGTCATAACATACGTATGACTGCGGTCACATTTTTTATTATTAAATATCAGGATCAGAAATTTCTTATTTTTACATGCTTCACCTGAATTGATCTTGAAATGATAAGAGGAATATTTACCATAAGAATTACAGTTCTAAGAAAATAAACGGCATCCCTGTTACAATAACTGATATACTTTCCCTTAGGATACAGAACCAGATTGTTGAACAGATACAGAAATACGAACAGGATCATGCCTCCGAGTATCAACGCCAGAAGCTGAATACAAACGATCTCTGAAATAATTTTTCCAACTATCCTTCTTTTTCTTATTCCGACTGCCTTGTATAATGCAAATTCAAAGCTTCTTGTCTGATATGATCCAACAAATACTGCGTTTATCATTATCGATAAAATGACAGAATAAAAAACCATATCTACGGCAAAAATGATACAGGAATAATAACTTATATCATCCCAGGAATCCATACTGTCAGCAAAAGTAATTCCGTTCTCATCTTTATCAATATAATCTTTTGCTATATTTCCTATATCTTTTTCTTTTTCATCTGAAGGATAGATCATGAGCATTTCATTTTCAATACTATAATCGATTATATAGGCTTTGTACGATTTTTCTTCTATAGCAAGATCAAATGAAAAGCTTCCCTTCATACCGGAAAATACTTTTTCATCTATTGTATCACCGACACTGACGCCTTTGTTGTCAGCAAGAAAGCTGCTCATTATTACACTGCCGTCCTTCAGCACAGACGTATCACAGCATATGTCTTCTTTGGAGCAGTATTTTTCAAAATTTTCAACTGATGAAAATACTATAAAATTCTTTTCTGAAACATTGTTGAAAATCGTATTCCATGAATACTTTCCTTTTCGATTACACTCAATATAATCCATTCTGTCATCCATGGCTATCCTGTCTCTTAACTTATTAAAAGATTCTACTGATGCATAATCTGCATTCTGGTTAAAAACAGCAAAGTACGTATTTCCTGAAATATCATACGTATTTTCAAAACAATTCATAAAAATCAGTGTTCCAAGATAAATTGTCAGTTCAAGTATCATAAGAATAACAAGACCGATCGTTTTTCTGGAATCATGAAAAATATAATAAAGAGATGACAAAGGATTCATATTTTATCACCACTCCTTACAGAGCTTATACTTCCGTCCCACATCTCTATTATCATATCAGCATCTTTGAGTATCGAGCTGTCATGCGTTATCACAATAACAAGATTTTCATTTGAATACTCCTTAAACACCTCCATAAGCCTGAACGCATTATCATGATCCAGAGCTGAAGTCGGTTCATCAGCAAATAAAACTTTCGGGTCATTTATCATTGCTCTTGCGGCTGCTGTCCTCTGCCTCTGTCCGCCTGAAAGCTTTGCAGGTTTTCTTTTGAATTCCTTCTTTTCAATTCCCAGAGCCATAAGAAGTTCTTCTGCTTTTTTTCTTGCCTTTTTCGTACTTTCTGTTGAAGGGAAAACAACATTATCGACAGCACTCATATACGGGATAAGAAAATGCTTCTGAAAAACGAAGCCAAACTCCGTTCTTCTCAGTTTTTCCTGCATTGACTCCGACAGCTTTGTCAGTTCTTTTCCGTTGTATATGATATTTCCTCTTGTAGGTCTGTTCAAAGTCGAAAGACAATTCATAAGAGAAGACTTTCCTGAACCGGAAGGTCCGATAATTCCTACAAGTCCTTTATCCGGCAGTTTCAGATTAATGCCTTTGAGTGCATATTCTTTTTCACTTTTACTGATATCATATATCATTGTCAGATTTTCTATTTCAAACATATTTTCCCCCACTTAATACAATTCTTCCTCTGATATATCAGCGGTCTTAATTTTGCACAGCTGATATCTTAAAGCTATCTGAAACAAACCAAAAAGCAAAACCAGTACAGAAATTGTCTGCATTGTATTGTTGTGTTCTTTATAATATTCTTTTTCAAGTTCGGAATTTAAAAGAAGATCCGGGAAGAAAATCATTCCTGCCAGAAATATTCCCATCCCAAAAGTAAATAATAATTCACGGTTTGCAGCCATATATATATCATGAAGAGAAAAACCAAGTGAATAATACAAACACCATTCGTTGTACCTGTCACGCAGATACTGTAAGTATACGATTGCCAGAATAATGCATGTAACTGCTATAATAACACAATTAACGATATTTGAAATGTCATTTATCTTGTGAACATTTTCTTCCAGAAATATGTTTTGCGTTTCATGATCTGCTTTGTTTGTCACATATCTCTGATCTGTTATCCCGTTTCTTTCAAGCAAAGAAGTTATATCCTTAATATCAGAAATTATCAGTATCTCATAAAATTTACTGTCGTCGTATTTGCATCCAAAGGCTAAATATCCGTCAAAATCGACCTCTCCGACTATTTTATACTGACTGTTATGATCATCCAGCAAATCTCCTGTTTTTTTTTTCTGATTTAAAAGTATCTTTTTGCTTACAACTACCTCTCCCGGATTTTCCGGCATTTTACCATTCAAAATCTTTGTATCAAATCTGTCTGCAAGTATACTTACTTCATCTGGACTTACAAGAGGAATATAGAAATCAATATCATTCAGCTCAGAGGTCATAAAAATATGAACATACGAAGATAAAAATGCATCTTCAACTTCAGAATCATTTTGTATTTTTTCAGCCAGCTTTTCATAATTCTGTTTATTGGCTCTCAGATGCTCCCATTTTTCAAAATGGCTGTTATCTGTTTTGTTATCAAAATAATCGGGACTTATTTCTACCTGTTGAATTTTATCACTCATATCCATAAAAGCATCACGGATCATCATCTCATTTACAATAAGAGTATACGATACAACGGTCATGATATACACGCTCAGTGCAATTGTAACGACCAGTACCATTATTCTCGCTTTATGATTAATAATATATCTCATGGCAGATAATTTTTGCATCTGTCATCCCGCCTTTTTTACAATGTCATTAATTGATTCAAAGCTCTGTGTTGTTATCACAATGCTTTATTTTCAAAAATAAAGATTTGTGCTGATAAAGTTAAAATGCGTACTGTTTTTTTATCCTTTTATTTTAACTATAAGCTGCGCTCTGTCATGAATTCCTGTTTTGTCATATATACATGAGATATAATTTTTTACCGTTCCTTCAGAAATATACAGCGTATCAGCGATCTGCCTGTTGTTAAGTCCCTTTGTCATAAGAGAACATATTTCCTTTTCCCTGTCAGTAAGCCCGTCAAGCAGAGCTGTATCCTGTGTTCTGTTGCTCATAATAAACGCAAGTCTCTGCATGACTTTGCTGTCTATAACATTCTGCCCGCCCTGAAGCTGCTTTAATGCTCCAAGTATCGCGTCCTTGCCGCTGTCCTTTAAAAGATACCCGTCGGCACCGTTCGAGATAGCTTCAGTAATATATTTATCGTCATAGAACGTCGTCAGAACAAGAGTTTTAACATGAGGATATTCCTTTTTCATTTTTTCTATAAGCTCTATTCCGCCCATGCCTTTCATGTTAAGGTCGACCAGAGCAATATCGCATTCTGTTTTTTTAAGGATCTCCAAAGCTTCTTTTCCGTCGTTTGCTTTTCCTGTTATCTCATAGTTGTTGTAGGAGAGAATTATCTCCAGACTTTCCAGCAAAAGAGGCTCGTCATCAACAAGCAGTATTCTATTCATCTATATTCCCCCAAAAGTAATTTTCATTCAAAGCTCTGTGTTGTTATTAAGAATTTTTCGGCTTTTCACACGGCAGAGTTATTTCAGAGTAAAATCCGCCGTCGTTTCTGAAAACTGCGTCTCCGCCGCATTTTTGCGAATAGGAGATCATTTTTTTCAGACCAAATCCGTTTTTAATTTTTTTATCTCTGTTTGATTCATCAAATTCACTGCTGCCGTTATCAGTAACAGAGAGATTTATGTGAGTACTGTCACATTTCAGAATTATATAAAATTTATCAGCCCCGCCGTGACGCACTCCGTTTGTCATGATCTCTTTCAGCGCTCCTGCCAGAAATTCGGTATGCTCATGAGAAATATATATGTTTTCCGGGCAGCCTGCGTCAAATGATGCTTTGATAGCTGTATCCATGACAAAGCTGTTTATGATCTCATTAAGAATATCCTTGAGGTCAGCTGACGAAACCGGCTCTTCCTCATCGCCTAAAACTCTGACAGCCTGTCTTACCGAAGCAAGTCCGGAACGCATTCGTTCGTTCGATACTTTAACCTTTTCCCTTGCTTTTTCCACGTCTATGTCAAAAAGCATATCAGCAGCATCAAGTGTCATGATGGCTGCTGTTATCGAGTGTCCGACGCTGTTGTGGATATTTCTGCTGATATTTTCCCTTTCCTCGAGGCGTGCATTTCTGTCAGCAAGGTAATTTTTCATCACCAGCTCCTTATTCAGCTTTTTCTCATAAAGCTCATTTACCGCAGAATTTTCAAGCTCGGTCTGCATTTTTTCCATGGACATATCATATTTTTTCACAAGCATTTCCACTGAAAACACAAGCAGCGAAAATACAAGCACCAGAAGCGTCATGAGAAGTGAATGAGGAAAATCATATTTTTTTAAAAATAATGAATTGATCATGCACATCACAGTAGGCAAAAGCACCCTGAAAATGCCGAAGCACCTGAACTCATAAAAGCACAAAGGTGAAAGCCACGGACATCCGAAATATGAAAACATAAGCGATACCGGAAACTGAAAAAAGTACAAAAGTTTGCTCTCTTTTTCATAGGTACTCTGCCAGGTCGCAAAAATCAGAAGAAGTCCCCCGCTCAGTATGACCGGATACACGGATGATCCTGCTGTTATTCCTGCAATGATAAGTATCAGTAAAAGAATCACGGTTTGAATATATTGTTTTATCGATTTCATTGTATATCACCACACTATGCATTATAACATATAATAATGCACAGTTTCAATATGACCGGAGTCATAATTTTTTATGTAGAGATGCGCACAGGCGGAATTGATGGATACTGACGTCAACTTGTATTTTTTCTATGTTCATGGTATAATTTGTATCACAAACAAGGAGGTTTTCAAATGACTCTACAACAACTGAAATATATTATAATGATAGCAGAAACAGGCTCAATCACAATGGCTGCAGAGCGGCTTTTTCTTGCACAGCCGAGTCTTTCAAAATCTGTCGCGGAGCTTGAAAAGGAAATGGGGATCACCATTTTCAACCGAAGCAACAGAGGGGTGTATCTTTCGGAAGAAGGCACGAGATTTTTATCCTATGCCCGTCAGATCGTTGAACAGACTGAACTTCTGGAAAATGAATACAAATCATCACCGCCGCCGGCCAGAGCATTTGCAGTATCATCCCAGCATTATGCATTTGCTGTAAATGCGTTTGTAGAACTTGTACGTGAATACGGCAAAGACAAATATGAGTTTACGCTCAGAGAACTGAAAACAGCTGAAATTATTGAAGATGTTCGGTCACACAGAAGCGATATCGGAATTTTGTATCTCATACAAGGTTCTTTTCGCAGGTGTCATCAACGGTAAAAACATCTGGCGCAGCAATTATTCAAGTACGCTTTCCATACTTGATGAACTTAAAAAGCATACACAGGAAATCATACAAAACAAGTACCATTATAGTTCATTTTTTCCCACACGTCCCTTGTGTTTCGTTAAATATGAATTTTTATATCATCCCTACAAACTGGGATTATAACTTTACAAATTCTAATTTATCCCTGTAAACTGAGATTTATCATTCCTCAAAAAAAAAATGATGGAACAAGTTCATGACTGACATATTTATCGTCGTATTGCAGACCTGAGTCTATCACATTCATAATGTGCTCAATAATCTCTTCAAGTGCTTTTATTTCAAAACCATTCTCATAAAGTTGAGTTTCGGCATAAATATACTCCGAATCATCCAAATCTGTATAGCCGCCGCCACCCACGGATAAATGCTGTTCTGTTTTTTTACAATGATCCCACCAGAGAATTGCGCTGATTCTTCCGCCTTCTTCGTAAAGAAGCTTCAAAAAAGTTTCCCAATCCTTAAATAAATAATCAGAACAAAATGATTGTTCAGCTATATAGTTTTTTACTTTCTCGCTAATCATATGACTCCTCACAAAATTCAATTTGTTTAAATCCGAAAAATTGGAATTTAACTATAACAAAACAATCAATCCCAAATACATAATAGCCCCGGCAATATTGCCCTTGGCAGGAAGCTTTGTAGGTGTCAAAACCAGCATAAGTGGCAATGTATTAAAAACACATGCCCATTGAGGAAGCGGTGTCTTTCCTGTAAGAACCATAATAAATAGAGTGATGAGAAATACAGCTAATCCCAGATATCCTACTATCATCGTTGCTATCGTTTTTTTCTGAAATTCCAATGCAGTTTCTCTTGCCTCATCTGTTTTCCCCAGTCTTACATAAAACCACTCGACCAAACCACAGATTATGTGATGACAAACAATTGGTATCAAAAATACAATTGCTGAAATATACATAACCCAAGATGCCACTCCTGAATATTCTGCCATCCATTTACTTAATTCCAGATATCCAAATCCGAACATAGTAATTGCACACACGCCTAACATTATGGACACAAGAGCCCACTTAATCGGGTAGTCATTGAATACTTCTCTCATCCTGTCAGAAGACTTTAATGCCCCTTTCAAATCTAATCTGCCACTAGGCTTATATGATAGCAGGCAGTCGCATATACCGCATAAAACATGTCCAATAAAAGCAATAAATAACACTATTTTTAACATCCCCCAAGCTCCTCCATATCATAAAATTCAAGATTTGTCTAATTCTAAAAATTGTATCGGAAACAATCGGCCTCAGGCTAAAAAAATAGTGGCTATCACTACCTACGCGCCTGCAGACCGATTTTTACGTATTGAACTATGTCGCGTCACCGAAGCCACTACCTATGGAATTTCAATCTTTTCATCCTTGTTATGTTTGGACAGATTGAACAATTCTCTTTTGTTATATCTATTATCTTTAGGTAATAGTCCACAACTGATTCTAACATGAAGGTACAAAAAATAAAAGTTGACCTTCAATCAACCCTATTATTGTACTCTTCAATTCATACTTTTCAATCTCAATGGTAGTATGGTTAGATAGACATCTGTTGCCGCTATCCCTTGGTAAGTTACCCGTTCAGCTTACCTACAAATTAAGAATACAATAAATGGCATCATTTGAACAGACTATTTTTTTTCAAACAAAGATTAAATTAGGCCGTCGCGCAGCGACTTAGTTCAATAAGAATTTAAAAATTCTTTTTTACTTCAATAATAGCAATATCGCAAGACATTCTTCCCCGAACAACTTCATATGCTACATCTGTGTATCCCATTTCTGCAAAAAACTTTTCATATGATTCTGAATCAAACTGACGCTTAAAACTAGCACCAAGTTTTTCTAAAAACTTTACAGCCATTTTATTTGTGCCTTCATCACCATTAATGTATGTTGGAATGATTAATTTACCACCATCCTTGCAGACACGAGTAAGTTCTTTCATCGCACTCTGCGGATCTGGCAACAAATGAATCACATTCCCTGCCACAACTACATCAAATGAATCATCTTTTACATTTATACTGGTAATGTCTACCTTTTTAAACTCAACATTATCATAATTTTTCAATTTCTTTTTGGCTTGTTTTAACATTCCAACAGAATAATCTGATGCAAATAATTTATTACATATAGGTGCAATATAAATGCTGATAGCGCCTGTCCCACAAGCACACTCTAGCACTTTATCAGTATCTTTTATATATTTTGCAACGGTTTCTCCTGTAGATTGATATACACTTTTATTATAAATATTTTCAAACAAGTCATATACGCCTGATACTTTATCCCAAAACATTTACATTCTCCTCTAACACTAAAAATCAGAAAATTTATTCTTCAACGTTTGCTAAATCTATCAATTCTTTAATATGAATTGAAACGCTATCTAAGCAGGGCAAAACACAGTTATCATCATTCAATAACAATGGTAATTCTGTACAACCCAATACAACTGCCTCAATGCCATATTCCGCTTTCATATCAGAGACAATTTCA
>JAZUJY010000112.1:0-17589 GCA_045643005.1 Oscillospiraceae bacterium
TTCAAAGCTCTGCTTTTAACAAGCAGAGGCGATTCGCAGAATCGGTTCCCGCTCAGTCGGAGATTGTACTCCGACTGTTTGGTCAGATAGAACCCGCCGCCTGCAGAGGCGGGGGATATCCTCTGTGTTGTTATAATATCAGGGCAATAAAAAAAGAGGCTTTAAAAGCCCCTTTTTTTTATTGCTTTCCGGCTCTTGCCTGAGCCATTCTCTTTTCTCTTCTTTTCTTAGCTCTTTTGTTTATAACATATATCGCAAACACAATATATACAACCGTAAGAATAAGCCATATTTTCACAGCATTTTTCAGCTGTTTTGATTTCCAGTAATCCTTAAAAACCTGTGACAAATATTTTACCGACGAGAATTCAACATCGCCAATTGCCATTAAATCGACCGTTCCGATCACTTCTCCGCCGTATTTGACATTTAATACTGCCAGTACATCATCTTTTTTTACAGGCGCATTCAGAGTATCATAAACAGGAATTATTTCTTCCATATTTATATTTGCTGTACTCTCTGTTTTCAGCCACATACATGTCAAAGCCTGTTTTGGAACAAGATTTACTGTAGATTTTCCTTTTCCGAAATTAACTTTTAGAGAAGTTATATCCTGAGTTGCAGGAACGATCTCTTTATCCTCGATATTTTCAAATGCCCATTGAAATAAATATTTTGCATCTTCAACATGGGTAAATTCTTCTTCGCCGTCTACCTCAAGCGGTGCATCAAGTATTATTGCAAGATAGTTTGAACCGTTCTGTGAAGCCTTGGCAACAAGACATCGTCCGGTCTGACCGGATTTTCCTGTTTTAATTCCTTTTGTGCCTTTTAAATAGTATTCATCTGATTCAAACATCATAGGATTGGCATTTGAAAACTTGATTCCTTCGGGATGGATATTTGTAACAGTCTGATATTCACGTTCATTTATTATTTTCTGAAAGCCCGGAAGAGTCATTGCGTATTTTGTCATAAGCAGCATATCATAAGCTGTTGTATACTGACTCTCGTCATACAGTCCGTGAGGATTTGCGAAATGAGTATTTTTACAGCCTATCTCCTGAGCTGTTTCGTTCATTTTACTTACAAAGTTATCTATACTTCCCTGACCTGCCCAATATGCAAGAACCTGTGCTGCTATACTTGAGGATTCAAGCATCATTGCACTTAAGAGAGCTTCGACCTTCATGGTCTCTCCGCTTTCTATTCCGGAAAAATTGACTTCATTATACGGATAATCACTCTCCGGATACTCGGCCTGATAATTATACAGCTGAGTGAACAAAGCTTCATCTATAGTAAGTTCTTCTTCCAGCTTCAGCTTTTTCAATGAAACTATCGCAGTCATGATCTGTACCAGCTGTACAGGGTTTTTCTGTTCGTCAGCATTTTTCTCATAAACTACGGTATCTGTATCCTGATTGTACAAAACAGCAGAATTACACTTTAAAGACTTTGGAAGATCAAAAGAGAGTGCCTCTGCATTTTCTGCCGGAATCAGGCTGAATAAAATTAGAAAAACCGTAATGATACTAATAATTCTTTTCATCTGCATCCCTCGCTACTGTGAAATTTTTTCATGTATTTCTATTATACCAAATATAAATATATAATAAAAGGGGTAATTTCAAAAAAATTATAAAATTCTTGTTTTTTATTTACTCATTTGTGTTTTTGTGTTAAAATGTAATTATTGTTAGTTATTATGTCATCATTTCCGCTGCATACGCTCGGCAATGCATGTTTTATGATGTTATGATAACGAATATTTCAGAAAATACAAAAGGTGATATTATGATCTTTATAACAGGAGATACTCACGGGGATTTTTCCAGATTTAAAGACTCCACTACCAAAAAGATAAGACGCGGAGATACACTTATCATATGCGGAGACTTTGGATTTATCTGGGACGGTTCAAGAACAGAAAAACAGGTTCTCAAAAAAATCAGCGACCTGAAATATACAGTTGCATTTATAGACGGATGTCATGAAAACTTTTCTCTGCTGAATGAATATCCGGTTGAAGAATGGAACGGCGGAAGCATCCATCGTATAGCCGACAACATTGTTCATCTTATGCGCGGACAGGTATTTACCATAGAGGGGAAAAAGTTTTTTACATTCGGAGGCGGCCACAGTCAGGATGTTGATATCAGACGTGAAACAAATACATGGTTTTCTGAGGAACAGCCAACGCTTAATGACATCAAAACAGGCGTAAAGAGCCTTATAAGACACGACAAGAAAATCAACTACATCATAACACACGAACCTCCGCAGTCTTTGAAAAAGTGTCTTGATCTGGATCTGCTCACCAGACTCGAAACCGATACTTTTTTTGATCAGCTTAACGATGAATGCACCTATGACAAATGGTTCTTCGGAAAATGTCATATGAACAAGATCATTCCTCAGAAGTACTATGCTCTCTTTGACAACGTGATCATGCTTGATCCTGATGAATGATAACACCATTCTGCTTTTTCAGCAAAGTCACAAATACAAAGCTAAAAAAATAAAAGGACAGTATTTTGTTTACAAACTCAATACTGTCCTTATTTTTTATCAGCCGTACATACTTTGTACTCCACTGCTCTGTTCAGTTTCTTCTTCAAGGAAATTGATCTCATCAATTATTTTCCATTTATCATTCATCTTCATGACAAAGAAGCTGTCCTTCGTATAGCTTTTTTTGCCAAGCGACCCCTGTATTGTAAATACTATCTTAAGTTCGTATCCGTCAGATATATCAATTTCCCCGCCAAACATTGATGTAAATTCCTCTTCATACTTCGGAAGCTGATCCTTTTTTATCTGCCTCTCATCAAGTATCTTAAACGAGATATCAAAATCCTGTCCATATCTCTGCCTCAAAGCTTTAAAATATTCATCAAGATACAATTCTCCGCCTGTAGCAGCCTGAGCCTTATCCTTGGCGGGCTGTCCGTCACGCATAATGAATGCACGGTTTTCCTGTATCGCGTCAGCAAGCACGTCGTCGAAAGCAGAAAGATTTTTGCTGTAATTATTTTCCACAAAACCTGCAATATAGGATTTGATCGGTTTTGAATAATAAAAAGATGGTTTTCTGTTCAGCGATACAACAAGTATTACCAGTCCGGCAATGATCAGGATCACAGCTGCAGCTATTCCTGCAATGGTCATCTTGTTTTTTCTTCTGAGTTTCTTCTCAGCTTCCTTCTGCTTAAATTTCAGTTCGGCTCCGGGATCTTTTTTCAAACATTCGGGACATTCGTAAGCGTTATCATCCATCTCTGCGCCGCAGTACTGGCATAATTTACTCATTAGACATTTTTCCTTTCAGCAAAACAGTTTAAATATATTCACCATAATAATGATATACTATTTGGCTGTCGCTGTCAACCGTTTCACAGCATTTTCATTTTACGAATACTGTGTAACGATCGCTTTCAGCAATTCAAGAGCACTGTCATAATATTTCTGCATTTTTTCTTTTTCTGATGGTTTAAGATTATCAGAGACCTTTCTCAAGGCAAGATAGCAGCTTGGATCAATAGAATCAAATCCAAGATCTTTAATAAGTTTTGTATCCTTCAGCATGAATTTAAATCCGTCCACATGACTGTTATCAGGAAAGAGTACAGAGAGATCTTCAAATTTGACAATATCAAGCAGTCCTGAATCTACAGAACTATCACAAATCATCAGCATAGTTTCATTACCCTGCAGCAATGCATACAGCTTTGTCGAATTTGCACCGTTTACTTTGTCATTTACTTCAGGATCAAGAGGCATATAATACGAGGAGAACGTAATTTCGCCGTCTTCATTTACATCGATGGTCATATTATTTTCGCACAGTTCCTTAAATTCATTATACGTTATCTCAAACCGATTATCATTTGTAACGACCATTAATGCGACATCGGGCTCCTCTCTTTTAAGAACATCAACTGTAAGAAAAACTACCATAAAAAGTATTACTGCCCCTAAAATAACATACGTTTTGTACAGATACATGAAGTTTTCAATTTTCTGAAAAAATGTATATTTCTTTTTTTCCTGTTCTTCTTTTTTTATTTCCTCGTGTGAAATACCCTGTTTCATTTTCAGAAGTTCAAGACGGTCATTTTTTAATTCCTGCTCATATTCTTCACGTATTTTTGCTTCCTCGGATTCTATTTTGTTTTTTTCTTCCTCAGCCGCTTTCATCTGCTCATCAATTTCTTTTTGATTTACATCTCTGATCGTCTGAAAAATACTTTTTTTCTTTTCTTTTTTATCCATTTTTATGATAACCATATCATTTCCGTTAATGATACGGTTAATACCTCCTTTTCATATAAAAATATCTGACAGTCATTTTGGCATGGTAATTAAACCGTACGGAAAAGTTTTATTACCTTGTTCTATATAATACTGACCGTTTAATATGGAGAATATTACAAATCATACAAATATTTTTCATTGTATATTAAAAAAACTATATATTTTCAGGAAATATAATTAAAGCGAGACACAGGAATCTGTCTCGCTTTAACTGAATGTTTAAATAAATCAAATCATGAATTATCTTATTAATACAGCTTTGCTCCTGCAGGAATATGAGGATCAACCATAAGAAGATGAAGCTTCTCTTCATCATTTTCCTTATGGACTGCAGAAAGAAGCATTCCGCATGAATCGACACCCATCATGGTTCTCGGAGGAAGATTTGTAATTGCAACCAAAGTCTTTCCAACGAGTTCTTCAGGTTCATAATATGTATGTATTCCACTCAATATTGTTCTTTCTGTTCCTGTACCGTCATCGAGTGTGAACTGGAGAAGCTTCTTTGATTTCTTTACAGCTTCACATGCAAGAACCTTTACTGCTCTGAAATCACTCTTGCTGAAAGTTTCAAAATCAACAAAATCTTCAAACATTGGTTCTATCTGAACATTTGAAAAATCTATTACTTCTTCTTTTTCCGGTTCAGCAGATGTTTCAGCATTTTCTTCCTTCGGTGCATTCATTGCTGATTCAAAAGCAGAGAAGGATGACTGTGATGATCTGTCATTATCGATTGGCTTCATGGTCGGGAAGAGAAGAACGTCTCTTATTGATGCACTGTCTGTAAGAAGCATTACAAGTCTGTCAAGACCAAATCCGAGTCCGCCTGTAGGAGGCATACCGTATTCAAGAGCAGTTACGAAGTCTTCGTCTACCTGTGCATTGTTTCCGCCCTGAGCACGCTTTGCTTCAACCTGTTTTACAAATCTTTCTCTCTGGTCTATAGGATCATTAAGCTCAGAGAAAGCGTTACCCATCTCTCTTGCGTATATAAAATATTCAAATCTTTCTGTAAATGCAGGATCTGACGGTTTTCTCTTTGCAAGAGGAGAATTTTCAACAGGATAATCATAAATGATAGTAGGCTGAATAAGCTTTTCCTCAACAAATTCTTCAAAGAATGCAATAAGAACATGTCCCTTTGTAGCCTGTTCGCCTTCTTCAACTGTAATGCCCTTGCTCTTTGCACATTCTCTTGCTTCTTCGTCAGTTTTCCATTCGTTGTAATCAACACCGGCATACTTTTTAACAGCTTCAACCATAGTAAGTCTTTCCCATGGTGAACCCATGTTGATCTCTATTCCCTGATACATTATCCTGTCTGATCCGCAGATCTTCTTTGCAAGCATTGAATACATGTCTTCGATGATATCCATCATACCGAAATAATCTGTATATGCCTGATACATTTCGATCGATGTGAATTCAGGGTTATGTGAAGTATCCATACCTTCGTTTCTGAAAATACGTCCGACTTCATATACCTTTGAAAATCCGCCAACGATAAGTCTCTTCAGATAAAGTTCGGTTTCAATTCTGAGATACATGTCAAGTCCGAGTGCGTTGTGATGTGTAACGAATGGTCTTGCTGATGCACCGATCTCAAGAGTATGGAGAACAGGTGTATCAACTTCAAGATATCCGAGATTATCAAGATAATTTCTTATTTCCTTAAGAATTTTACTTCTTTTTACAAATGTATCCTTAACTTCAGGATTGCAGATAAGATCAACATATCTCTGACGATATCTCATATCCTGATCCTTTAAGCCGTGCCATTTTTCAGGAAGCGGAAGAAGTGATTTAGATAAAAGAACTATTTTCTGAGCATGTACTGAGATCTCGCCTTTTTTTGTACGGAATACAAAGCCTTCGATTCCGACTATATCACCGATATCCCATTTTTTGAAATCAGCAAAAACATCTTCACCGATATCATTCATACGAACATATACCTGCATACGGTCTGTATCATCACGTACATCGATAAAGTTTGCTTTACCCATGTCTCTCCAGCTCATAATACGTCCTGCGATCTTTACAGTCTGATTTTCCATTTCATCAAACTTTTCTCTGATTTCAGCATTCTTTGCAGTTGCTTCGTATTTGGTTATTTCAAAAGGATTTTTGTTGTTCTTTTTTAATTCTTCAAATTTTTCTATTCTGACCTTCTTCAGAATATTTATGTCCTGAACCTCTTCATTCTGCTGATCATTTGTATGCTTTTCACTCATGTAGGATAACCTTGCCTTTCTTACTTGGAAATCGAAATTACTTCGAACTGAAGTTCGCCGATAGGTGCGTCAACGATAAATATGTCACCGACTTTTTTCTTTAAAGCAGCTTTTCCGATTGGAGAATCATCTGAGATCTTAGCCTCTGCAGGATTTGCTTCTGTTGAACCGACAATTCTGAATTTTTCAATTTTGTCTCTGTCTGTTCTTCTGATTTCGATCGTTGAACCAATGCCGATCTCATCAACTGTAATTGACTCATCTTCAACTACATCTGCATTTTCAAGAGTCATCTGCATTGTCTGAATTTCGCCTTCAAGAATAGCCTGTTCATTTTTTGCTTCATCATATTCGGCATTTTCTGACAAGTCACCGAATGATCTTGCTTCTTTAAGCTTTTCAGCAATTTCAGCTCTTCTGACTGTTACTGCGTAATTTAATTTCTTTTCCAGTTCTTCATAACCCTCACGGGACATACGTATCTTTTCAGCCATAATAATCTCTCCTTGATAATCTTTATTTTCAGCATAATCAACGCAAAAGCATCATCAACAAAGCCTTTGCCGATATTATGCGAGCTTTACAGATTTTTTCAGCTATACCTTTATATTATATTACATAAACAACTTGTTGTCAATCTTTAGTCTCTTTTATTTTCTTTTCAAGTACCTCACATGCTTTGGAAAGTTGATTATCTGTCTCTGATTCCACGTCAAGATCAACCTCAACATCCGGTTTAAGTCCCGTTCCGTCGTAACAATCAGACTTCATCGTTTTATACTGTGCTACGGTCAGAACAACTGAGTTGTTCTTACTAAGCATGAAGGTATCCTGCATAACACCTTTTCCATATGAATTAACACCTACAAGTGAAACATTTTTATAGTCTCTGAGAGCAGCTGCAAAAAGCTCTGCTCCGCTTGCAGAATATTCATTCATGAGAACAACCATCGGCATAGTTGTTTCTTCGGCATCAGATTTTACGATATTTTCAGTAGCGCCGTTCTTATATACCGCACATGCGATCTCACCTTCCGGAAGAAGCGGATCCAGACATTTTTCAACAGATGTTACAAGTCCTCCTCCGTTGTTTCTGATATCAAATACTATTCCCCTTGCACCTTCAAAAACAAGCTTATCCCACTGTTCCTTCAGCTGATCCGGAGTTTTATCGTTAAACATCTTTATCCTGATTCGTCCGATCTTATTATCAAGCATTTCTCCTGTTACTGATACTATATCTATTTCACCAAGCTTGATACTTATTTCTCTGTCCGCTCCTTCTCTTTCTATTATCATCTTAATAACCGAACCGGGAGCAGCTGCTTTTATAATATTCAGAGATTCATCGTAACCTGTTTCACAAACATCATTTCCGTCAATTGATTTTACTATATCATTTTCTTTAAGTCCTGCTTCACTTGCAGGAGAGTCTTCTTTCACACTTGCTATTCTAAGATAACCTGTTTCAGAAATAAGATCAACTGTAACTCCGATACCTGTCTGAACACCGGAATGGCTCTGTTCTGAGCTCTCTGTTTCCTTTAAGGACTGATATCTTGAATATCTGTCATTTAATCCCGCAACATATCCTTCAAGTGCCATATCGACCATATCATCCTTATTGTCCACTTCTTTATAAAAATATTTATCTATGCATCTGTCTATTTCTGCTATCTGAAGAATATCACCGAGCCTTGATTTGTAATATGCACTGACTCCGAACAGTGTCATGGAAAATGTGAAAATAATTGAAATCATTACCCATCCGAATGCCGTCAGTGCTGAAACCTGTTTCTTATTCATAAGTATTTTCCTTTCCTTTTTTACTGCTAAAACACAATCATGCCAACAGAAATCTGCTGACATGATAATTAATAATATTTAGAAAAAGCTCATTGGATTAACATTTGTTCCGTTCTGTATTACTTCAAAATGACAGTGGTTGCCTGTTGAATAACCTGTAGTACCAACATATCCAATTGTCTG
The DNA here is from genome assembly GCA_045643005.1 of Oscillospiraceae bacterium. Lineage (GTDB taxonomy): Bacteria > Bacillota > Clostridia > Oscillospirales > Ruminococcaceae > HUN007. The sequence goes on from JAZUJY010000112.1 coordinate 8,547, forward strand.
TCCCTTTGAAACTCGCTGTCCGGTCGATACTATTATTGAACTTGCATGTCCGTACAATGTGGAATAAACACCGTCATCATGTGCAATGGTAACATAGTTTCCGTATCCGCCGCCGCATCCGCAGCTGCTGTATTTTGAATAGTTGTGCGTACAGCTTCCGTTGCATCGAACAACAACTCCGTCTGCCGCTGCAACTATTGGTGATCCGGCAATTCCGCCGCCTGCAATATCCACACCTTTATGATAACTGTTATCAAACGATCTGTAACCGAATGTACTTGACAGAGAATAGAAACCGGGAACAGGCCATGTAAAGCCTGAAGAATAAGTCTGTGCAGGTGTCGAAGGTGTTGATGGCTGTGAAGTCTGTGATGACTGTTTGTTCTCAGCCGCCCTTTTCGCCGCTTCTGCTTCCTCAGCTGCTTTTCTGGCAGCTTCTGCTTTTTTCTTTTCTTCCTCTTCCTTTAATTTTGCCTGTCTGATAGCTTCCTGTGCAGCTTCGATCTCTGCAACGATCTTTTCATGTTCTTCTTCTTTTTCTTTTATCGCTGCTTCATTTTCTTCAATATCAGCATTTACATCGGCTTTTTCTTCATTTAATCTGTCAATTTCGGCCTGCGTTGCCTGATAGTCTTCAGTCAGTTCATTGAGTGCTTCCTGAAATTCGGCTTTCCTTTCGCCGGCATCCTTCATCTGATTATCAAGCTCCTGATGTCTTATCTCAAGCTGATAATTTAGTTCATTCAGCTCATCAAGCTCTTTTCTCAGTGTTTTTACTATCTCATCATCATGCTCAGCTACCTTGGAAACAAGCTCCATCTTAGCAAGCAAATCATAAAAATCTGATGTACCTGTAAGAACAGCTGCCAGATTATCCTTTCCTGACATATAGGAAATCCTTAGTCTTTGCTTGAAAAGGCTGAAATTATTATCGATATCGATCTTCTGTATCTCGATTTTTTCAACGAGTTCATCTATTTTTTGCTGATTTTCATTTATCTCAGCATCTATTTTGTTTATCTGTGAAACAACATAGTCTATGTTTTGATTCTGAAGCTCTATTTTTTTATTAAGATTTTCCTGATATTCTTTTTTTGCTTCCTCGTCATCTTCAATTTCAGATATTATTTCCTTTGACTGTGCTATTTTTTCTTTTATCTCTGCGATTTTCTCACTATTCTCTTTTTTTAGCTGCTCGAGTTCTTCAATTGACTGTGCAGCTGATACACCATTATAGGTATCACATAAAGTAACTGAATCAAATGTCATCAGTCCTGCGATACAAATTGCAAGTATACCTGAGATTATTTTTCTGTTCATAAAGACCCTTTCAAAAAATACTATACTTTAAGATGTTTGTTTGTACTGATAACACTTCCTATTGCACCTATAAATGCTCCTATGCATAAGTAAACTGCAAAGACTGCTATTTTAACATTTTCAAAAGGAAGCGGTTCGGAAATTCCTATAAGTTCCCAGAAGGAAATATCCTTGATCGCATCTTCAAGTGCAGTATAGCCGAAATATGTTGCAACTGAAGCTCCGATTCCAGATACAAAGCCTGTAAAAAGACCTTCAAAGAAAAACGGAACACGAATGAATGTGTCTGTTGCTCCGACATATTTCATAATATTGATTTCTCTTCTTCTTGAATAAACACTCGCTCTTGTGGAATTTGAGATCATAATGAGCGAAACTATTATAAGTACTGTAAGAAGAGCAATTGACATTATTGAAACTACTTTTTTTAATTTGTTTAATATTTTTGCAAAGTCCGTAGGTGCTTTTACGCTCTCTGTAAATTCCATTGCAGAAAGAGTATTTACGGTCTCTGTCATTTTTGACGTATCATCGACCTTGATCTGAAAAGCATCAGGAAGAGGATTGTCATTTTTCAGTTCTGAAAAAACATCTTCATATCCCTGCATCTGATCAATATAATCATTTAAAGCTTTCTCTTTCGGATAATACTTGACTGAAGAAACATTCTGAACGTTGTTTACCTGTTCTGTAAATGCTGCTATTTCACTTTCTGAATAGCTTTCCTTTAAGAACAGCTCAAGTTCATTTTTACTTTCTATCGACCCGAGCATTATTTCAATATTCATAAAAAATAACGACGTAAATCCTACTAAAAGAAGCGATACTGTTAAAACACAGAAAGTTGCGATCCCCATTACTCTGTTATGCCAGATATTTTTTAATCCCTGTCCGATAAGATAAAATATACTTCCTATGAAAAACCCTCCTTAAAAAATGTTTTCACCTGATCAAAGCAGCTGCAAGAACAAATAAAAACAACAACGAAGAGCATGTTCAAAAAAATTAACTCATATTTCCGGGATCTCCGTTCAGACGGAATCATCAAGAAACGGTTCAGCTTCGCCGTCAATAACATCATCATAGATAACAGTACCCTGATTTATATTGATAAGTCGTCCGCCGAAATGTTTAACGAGTTCATGCTCATGAGTAACCATAACAACTGTAGTTCCGCACTGATTTATAGCCTTTAGCAGTCCGACTATTTCCTGAGAAAGTTCAGGGTCAACGTTTCCTGTCGGCTCATCTGCGATAAGAAGCTTAGGGTCGTTTACAAGTGCTCTTGCAAGTGCAACTCTTTGCTGTTCACCGCCTGAAAGCTCTGTAGGATATGATTTGACTTTATTCTGCAGTCCCACAAGTCCGATAACATATGATACTCTTTTCTTAATATATGATCTTGGTGCATTTATTACTCTCAGAACAAATGCAATATTGTCATATACTGTCATGGTCGGAATAAGTCTGAAATCCTGGAATACTACTCCGATCGTTCTTCTGAATTTCGGTATTCTTGATTTTTTTAAAGTTCTGAGGTTATAACCATTTACAACAACGGAACCGTCACATGCATCAATTTCTTTTAAAAGCAGCTTTATGAGCGTACTTTTTCCTGCACCCGAAGCACCCACAATGAAAGTAAAATCCCCATCATCAATATGAATATCAATTCCATGGATAACATTTTTACCTTTGGTATATGCTACCGATACATTTTTTAAATCAACCATTGGCACCCCGCCTCAAAAAATAAAAAAACTTCTTTTATGTCAATTGCCTGACAACTGCTTGTCAGGCAACTGAAAACTTTATTAAAATTAGAATTTTACAGGATTTGCTGATAAATATTTCTTAACCATGAGTGCGATCTTGAAGATTATTGCATGATCAAATTCTCTTAAGTCAAGACCTGTAAGCTTTTTGATTTTCTCAAGTCTGTAAACAAGAGTATTTCTGTGAACAAAGAGCTTTCTTGATGTTTCAGAAACGTTAAGGTTGTTTTCAAAGAATCTCTGGATGGTAAACAGTGTTTCATGATCGAGTGATTCAATGCTTCCTCTCTTGAATACTTCATGTAAGAAAGTTTCACATAATGTTGTTGGAAGATGGTAAACAAGTCTTGCTATACCGAGGTTGTCATAGCTGACGATAACCTTGTCAGTATCGAATACCTTACCAACTTCAAGAGCTGTCTGAGCTTCCTTGAATGAACGAGCAAGATCCTTTACGCCGACAACCGGATTACCGATTCCGACATTAACTCTTGTATAGAATTCTCCACTGAGAGTATCAGCGATAGAACGTGCAAGCTTTTCAAGATCCTTGGAATCAACTGTTCCCTTGATCTCCTTAACAAGTACGATATCTGTTTCTGTGATGTTGAAAACAAAGTCCTTGCTCTTGTCAGGGAAGAGATTCTGGATTACATCATATGCTGAAATGTCATTTGCAGATACTATTCTGATGAGAAGAACTACTCTGCTTACTTCAGCATTGAAGTGAAGTTCTCTGGCCTTGATAACGATATCTCCCGGGAGAACATTATCGAGAACAACATTTTTGATAAAGTTGTTTCTGTCGTATTTTTCATCATAATACTGCTTTATGTTTGTAAGTGTTATTGAGAGAATATTTGCATATTTTGCTGCTGTTTCATCAGTACCTTCGATAAATACAGCATAATCAGGCTTTAAATTTGAACCAAATGGTTTGTATGTATATCCGTCACGAATGAAAATATCAGTTGAACCGTTAAGGTCAAGAGAAACGAATTCATTTGTTGTACCGATTTTTGTAAAATCGCTGCAGGCTATTATAGTTGCTGTTTCATCAACAACTCCTATCGTTGCTCCGATAGTTTCACACATCTGATGAATTAAACCCTGAAATAATCTATTAGCCATAATATTATTCCTTTCTGTAAAATATTCTGATTATTTAACGTATTTTCGATACAAAAAACAATTATTATTATTAAAATTATAACACAAATGATTTTTGTAGATGTTAACAAATTGTTAATAATAGCTGATATTTCTTTGTAATCTTGTGAATAATTCACAAGAGAAAAAAATTTGTCATATTTTTTCTATATTCAAGTCGATTTCATTGTCCGAAACATATGAAGAATTAATATCTATTGTATATTTCAGATACAGATGACCGCCGTCAGTGTTTAGCTGGTTGAGTATTTTATGAGTATATATGCCGACCATCATATCTCCGTATGGAGTTTCATAATGACAGTGATGTTTTTTTCCAAGTTCAATTACAAGATTGGAATTTGTGTTTCCGGATCTGTTTATAGTCGCAAGATTTTTTCCGGTTACATCTATAGTTGTGACAGAACCTTCAAAACCGGTTGCTTCTGAATCAACATATTCTATATGATATGTATCTCCATCGCTTTTGAATTTGCCTTCAGTAATAAGCTCAAGAGCGTTTGATTCGCCGTCTATGATCTGTGTGCTTTTCATATTTATCATACATGCATTTTCTTTTTTTGTCATAATATTTTTCCTCCGAAAAACAGAAAATATCAGATTTTTATCAGTTCAGATTTTCTTTTGACAAATTTCGCACATTCATCATCAGTCAGTGAGTTGTTTTCAGCACAGAAAACTATGTTGTTCTCTGTATTTTCTCTTTCTGAAAGGCAGTCTGAACACATCAGGTTGCTGTAAACATATTTTGCAGCCTCTTCGTGAGGGAAAATCAGCGTTGTTACAGCCGGAAGCTTTTCTCTGAGTTCATCTCTGATAAGCAGATATGCACCGTCAGCAAGTATTATTGTATCTGTCTTTTCTTCAGAAAGACTTTTGATATTTTTCAGTGTTTCTTCAAGAAGCTTTTCCCTGTCGGGAGAAGGACTTGATTTTTCAAGACTGTTCAGATATGAACATGATATTCCTGTTACCATTACTCCCGGTTTAATATTTTTTATTATCCGGGCATATCCTCCTCTTTTGATTATGTCAGAGGAGCCGATTACTCCGATCCTGTTGTTTCTTGTACTTACACAGGCTGCCTGTGAGGCAGGAAGAAATATTCCTGAATAATCTGTCATTGTATCCGGACTTTTTATTCCAAATACTGTATTCACTTCACAGTTTGAAGATAATATAACCTTTACATCTTTTTCTTCAAGAAATTTAATGCTTTTTGCTGCATAGTCCGTAACTGTGGATTTTTCCTTAACAAGATCCTCTGCTTCGACCTTTTCTGAATAATATAATATTTTTTCTCCGGGAAGCATCTCATTTAACTCATTTACAAGAATAAGTCCGCTTACTCCGTAATCAAAAACCCCTATTGCTTTATCTTTCATCTGTCACCCTCAAATCTTCTTTTTTATACTGATCTGGCTTCATAGTTGTCTATTGCCTGTGTAATAAGTTCGGAAATGAGCTCTGTCAATCCGTATCCTTTTTTCTCCATCAGGCGTACAAACATACTTCCTTCCCAGATCTCAGGTACTGTATTTACCTGGCTTAGTATTATTTCGTCCTTGTCAGTATAGTAAAAATCTATTCTTGCAAAATCTGTACATCCTAAAAGCCTGTATACATGCACAGCCATTTCTTTTAATCTTTCACTAACATCTGCCGGGATCTCTGCCGGAATCTGGTTTTCAGTTCTGCTGAACATACTGTTAAAATCAAAATCCTCTCTTCTGACTATGACCTCACCCGGTTCAGAAACCATAGTATGCTCATAGCCCATAACAGCAACCTGAAGTTCCTTTCCTGTAACATACTCTTCAACTACAACTTTTCCATCCTGAGCAAGTCCGAGTTTGATGGCATTTTTCAGTGTATCAAAGTCGCTTGCCAGAATAAGATTTTTCTGTGTTCTGAAATTTGCCGGCTTTACAACGATAGGATAATTAAGTTCTGATTCGTATTCTGCACATTTTTTATCAAGATCGTTCAATTCGTTTCTGAACATCATCCGCCAGTTTGATGTTTTGATTTTATTATATCCGAGAATTGTTCTGGTATATGTTTTATCCATGCATACTGCAGATGTGGTAAGATCACTTCCGACTACAGGCATAGCCGACATTCTGAGGATACCTGCCATCGTTCCGTCTTCTCCAAATTTTCCATACAGCAAAGGAAATACTACATCCACCTTGAAAAAGGATGCCTCGCCGTTTTCAAGCTTAATGATACATTTTCTGTTCGGATCAGGTGATATCACTACCGGAGTACAGTCAGGATTTTCACTCCACTTGTCATTTTTTATATCCTCTGCAGTACCCGGATAATAAAGCCATCTTCCTTTTTTTGTAATTCCGATACATACTGTTTCAAATTCTTCTGTATCAATATTTTCGATTACTGACGCTGCAGTTTTTAAAGAGGTCTCATATTCGTTGGAAATTCCACCAAAAATTATTGCTGCTTTAACTTTTGACACTCTTTTACACTCCCTTTTTCCTATTCTTGCTGAATTAATACTATTAATTTATTTTACCACATTTCATGCAATACTGCAAGTAAAATTTTTATGAAATTTGTTTAAAAAATGAGACGAGCTGTTATTTTCCTTTCTTCAGATCTGAATTTGTGATATAATTAATTTGATTTCATCAAAACAAAGGATACATCGAAAATTTATAATTACTGTCAGCCCGATGCTCTATACATAAATGTCAGAAAAGTCCAAAACACCTCATATAGATTCTCTAATATAAAAATAACCCCTTAGATGGTACACGATTTTTATGTTTTTAGTGTACCTGCTCTAAGGGGATCACATCGAAATCTCTTTAATTAATCGTCGTTATTAATGATATGATTAAAGAAATATTTTTTTCCCGGAGTCTGCTGCTTCTCTATTAATGATTTTACATATTCAAACAGTTGATCCATAACATCATCACTGATATTTATATTATAATGAACAGGACATTCAACACCTGTTCCATTTGAAATAACAGATGACATTATATCGCATAGAAAGCCTATTGATTTCGAATGACAATATGCAGCAACCGAAATTATTTTTTTTGTCATTTCTCCAACAAAGTATTCTTTTCCATCAAAATAGTACAATAATAAATCATTTTTTTCTGAAAAAGAAATAAACAAATTTCCTAGTTCATTAACATCATAACGAACCTCATCATGGTATTCTTCCCCAAGCATCTCACAAATAGTACTTGCTATATCCTGCCCGACGTCAGTATCTTCCCATGTTTCATATAATGCTAATAAATACGGTACTGCCTGTATTGTAAGGGATTCCGGAACAAATGCTAAAAATACTCTCAAATGATTTTCATCACATTCACTTAAAAATGATGATAACAATTCAATATCAGAATGAGAACAGACCGCCATAAACAATCTGATTCCTGACACATAAGTGTTCCATTCAGATGCGTTTAAGAAAAAATCAACAAATTCTCTCTTTGCAGAAAAATCACCATTCTGAAATTTGAACAAATAATCCATAAAGATTTTTTCTTCGATTGGTTTCTCATTTGTTACAACGCTTTTCTCTTGTAATCCAAACCAAAAATTGTCAATAATATTTTCTAACATGTTATAACTCCTAATTATCGTAATCCCGATTATAGAAGCGCCTTATTTTAAAAAACTTTGAAAATTAAAATGAGACTCTATCTTATAATTAACCATATAAATAATTACATTATTTTTTATTAAATTTTTCTGTTATTCATCCATAGTTAAACAATTATTTACGATTATTTCTATTATCTGATTTTTACAGTCTGATGAAATATTATTATTTAATAAAACCATACTTACCAGTTTATAAAATTCAGTCTTTTCATTTTCTGTTATTTCAACCATTGGAAGCAGAAATAATTTTTTCTCCGGGCTTAAATCCTTCGTCAGCTCTTTATATTCTTTATAAGTTATTGCTTTGATTTCATATTCTGGTCCGGTACATCCTATCTGACTGTCATTCATGAAGAATATCACGTCGCCGGGATGAAATTCAATAATCAGTTCATTGTGATAATTTAACTCTATCATTATAGCATTCGGATCATCCACATAGCCATCATTTTCTTCAAATACTCCATCATAAAAATTAGTAAAATTATCATACCATTCCGTGTCAAAAGAGTATTCTTCCTCAATAAGATCATACATTGACATATCAGTTTCTTCATCGATTCCCTCAGGGAAACAATTCATAATAAACCATATCATAAAATTCTCTTTTGATGTCACTTCTTCAATTGATTTTATTTTTCGCATAATATCCTCCAAAATTGTCTAAATGGCGTTTTATCACGTCGTCCTCTAAATGTAGGTCCACCTAAGATAAGACCTGCGCTTTCTATTAGAGGTTGACATATATCCGTGCATACATTTCTTGAAGTTCCTCCGGCCATAATTGTATACTTATCGCCTATACTATTCATTATAGTTTGCTCTGCATGACCTTTGCCTCCAATATATATATCATTATCAGCTAATAGATTTTTTATTGATTTTGGTGCCGATTTTTGAGAAGAATTTGTAACAACTAAATATACAATAACCCAATTTTTATTATATTATTTTTATTTTCATAAGTCAAACATATTTTACTTTGATATAGGATAAACGCATCAATTTCAAAAGAAAAACCACCAAATTTCGGAAACCTATTGAAATTTGATTATTTTTATGGTATAATGTATTACATAGTATGTAATACATCGCGGTGAAAGGAGCTTATAATCATGGATTATGAA
>JAZUJY010000113.1:0-9587 GCA_045643005.1 Oscillospiraceae bacterium
AGCGGGAACCGATTCTGCGAATCGCCTCTGCTTGTTAAAAGCAGAGCTTTGAATAATAAGTACCAAATATAGAAAGGGAGTTTAAAAATGTCAATAGTAAGATATGTGGATAAGAAAACAGGAAGAACGGTTCTTTATGAATCGACATCATACTATGATCCGGTAAAAAAGCAGTCAAGACCTAAAAGAAAATATTTAGGAGTAGAAGACCCGGTGACAGGTGAACTAATTCCATCAACCAGAAAGCCGGGAAGAAAGCCAAAATCCGAAACAGAAGAAGTAAAAGCGGAAACAGCAACAAAAGAAACAGACTATGAAATAATAGCGAAGAATCTTCAGGAAGAAAATGAAGCAAAGGATAAACAAATAAAAGATCTTGAGAATAAAGTAGCAGTTCTGGAAGCCAAACTTGAAAGAATACGAGAAATAGCGAAAGAAATACTAAAATAAAATGTAACTGGAGAAAGCCATGAATGATCAGTTTTCAGTCATATCGCAGCTGCAATATGAAAATAAAAATCTAAAAGAGAAAGTAAAAGCATATATGATTTTAAACTGCCAACAACAAACAATCTCTCTGAAAGATCATTACGAGGAGTAAAAACGAAAATGAAGGTGTCAGGTCAGTTCGCATCTTCAAAAACAGCTAATTATTATGCGCTTATTCGTACTTACATTGAAACATGCAGAAGAAACGGCATCAATGAGTATCAAGCGTTAGTAAGATTGTGTGATGACAATCCTTACACCGTTGATGAGATCTTTTCTCAGAACTAATAAATTGAATACAGCACCATCAGACCGGAAAATCCGGTCCATTGGTGCTGCTTTTTTTATTTATGGAAAAAATAGGCCGTGAATAGTAACGAAATTCTATTTCTGTTGACATACTCAATAATATAAAGTATAATAATATAAGAAAACGTTTAAAGGCAAAGCATGTGAAAATATGTGACGCAAAGCTATAGGGACTGTGGGGAAATGTCAGCCAGCTACACAAAAATAAATGTTTAGAAGGTAACACACTACAGGTATTAGCTTATACTTGTGGTGTGTTTTTTTATATTCTGAAAATACTATGATAAAAAACCGAAAAGGAGTTCAGAAATGGTAGTACGAAATATCAAGTTTCCATTGAAAATGCAAAATGGAGCCGAAGTTAGAAGTCTGGAAGAACTAAGAGAAAATGCAGATGTAGAAAGTATAATGAAATATTATAGTAATGGAAAATTAAAAAAATGGTGTAAAGCATTTGGAATGAATGAAATAGCAGAAGAGATACCGGAAATAAATAAGGAATATGTAAGAAAAATACTTAATACGCTGGGAGTAGAAATCACTGAAGAAAAAATAGAAGAATATATCTCAAAGAATTTTGGAAACAACTCAGATGATTCAGTATTAAAAGAGACAAAGGGAATAAAAGAAGAAATCCAGACGCTAATAAAGGATCAGACAATAAAGCTGGATGATTATATAATAGAAGTATTACCGGTATGGAATGATAAAGGAAAAATAGAAAAGAACCGAGTAATAATAACAAATGAAAAGACAGAACAGTACAGCCGATTTTCATTTTTGAATGAAGAAAGAGATGATTACAATGAAGAGCTATATAAAAAAGATCTGAATGAAAAGATAGCATATGTAATAAAAGGCATGAATAAAAACCAAACGGAGCTTGATAAAAGAAGCAGTATAAGAAGTACTAAATATTCATCATTGAAAAAGGGAGAAGTATTTGAATTTGGAAAGTATGAAGGAAAACCATTGAAGTGGCGAGTACTGGACATAGGAAGCGACAGCATATATGTATTGTGTGAAACAAAAATATGTGAAAAGGAATTTGATGAATCAGGAAGAGATTCAAATAATTGGAGTCAAAGTACAATAAGAAAATGGCTGAATGAAGAGTTTTATAAAGGTTCGTTTGATAATGAAGAAAAAGAATGCATAAAAGAAGTAAACTCTGACAAAGTGACTTTGCTAAGTAAAGAAGAAGCAGAAAAACTGATGACACAACAAGAGAGGAGCCTTGGCTCCGGTTGGTGGCTGCGCTCCGCCCGTCCTAATAGTAGTGGCAGTGCCTGGCGTGTCTACAGTGACGGGTCGCTCCTCGACGTCGGTGTTTACCATACCTATGGTGTACGTCCCGCTTTAAATCTTAAATTATAAATCTTCAAATCAAAATAATAATCCGCCTGAATGGCGGTCGCACGAAAAAATTTTCGAGGTTTAAAATGCATAATCAAAATAATGACCTTGGAGTAATAACGAAAGCCAAGGATCTATGTAGCTATATAATGGTAATTACGCAAAAATCACCGAAACATTTCAGATATACATTTGTATCAAGGATGCATATGACAGGGGGAAATATTAATGAACTTAAGAAAAAACTTGCTTCAGTATATAGACGCAGGATATCCGATCCTATATATTGATGCATACGAGGAAATAAAGACAGATGAAATAATCTCATCACTTAATACCGGAAAGAAAATAATAGAGTGGAACGCAGCAGACGGACTTGTCGACTTTAAAAACAAGACGACGCTTCTTATGGGAAAAACAGAACTGAACGAAACACTTTCTTATTTGAATGAAGGAACAGAACTGAATGATCATATACTTGTTTTAAAAGATGCTCACAGAGAGTTAGACGGTGACAATATTGAAACAGTTGCGTTGTTAAAACGTATATGCCAGCGAATAATAATCGGACAGATTGAAACAACCATAATAATTGTTTCACCTGTAGTCGTTATCCCGAAAGAAATAGAGAAATTTGTAACCGTGTTTGAAATGGATGCCATGACACAGGATGATATTAAGGCACATGTAAAAGAATACCTTGAAGCATATGAACTTCAGGCAGAGGATTCTTTACTGGATGAGATAGCTGTAGCATTTAAGGGATTAACAACATATGAAATAGATACCCTTATAAATCTGTCACTTGCAGAAACAGGCGATATAACGCACAAGGATCTGAACCTTATTTTTGAACAGAAACGTCAGATCATAATGAAATCAAATACCCTTGAAATGATTGAAGTAAAGGAAAAAATAAGTGACATAGGCGGACTTGATACATTAAAGAAATGGCTTGAACGGAAATCAAAAGTATTCAAAGATATTGAAAAAGCGAAGAAATTCGGTGCTGATATGCCTAAAGGTGTACTGATCGCCGGTATACCCGGTTGTGGTAAATCACTCGCAGCAAAAGCAACATCAGCACTTTTTGAAGTACCGCTTTTAAAACTTGATATGGGCAGGATCATGGGCAAATACCTTGGCGAGTCTGAATCCAACATGAGAAAAGCGATAGAACTTGCCGAAAATATATCTCCATGTGTTCTATGGGTAGATGAGCTTGAAAAAGGATTTGCAGGAACGGACGGATCAGGACATGAAGTAACGATGAGACTGTTTGCAGCATTTCTGACCTGGCTTCAGGAAAAGACTACACCGGTCTATGTTGTTGCAACAGCCAATGATATTTCAAAGCTGCCGCCTGAGCTTCTGAGAAAAGGACGATTTGACGATATTTTCTATGTAAATTTGCCGAACGATGAAGAAAGAAAGCGAATTTTTGAAATACATATAAAGAAACGCCGACCGAATGATTTTGCTTCATTGAATATTGATGAAATAGTAAATAAAACAAAAGGGTTCAGCGGAGCAGACATAGAAAGTGTAGTAGTTGAATCAGTAGAAGATGCATTCGCAAACGGACAGGATAAATTAATGCAGAAAAATCTTATCGACTGTATAAGTTCAACTAAACCGCTTGCTGAAACAATGAAAGACAAGATAAATAAACTACAGGAATTTTACACAAAAAACAGTAATTTTAAAAATGCAACGTAAAGGAGAATCATATTATGGGTAACTTTTTAAGAAATATATTTTCATCAGGTGAAAAGAACAGCCTCGGAACAATAGTAAAGGATGTAGTCGGGGGAATAAAAGATATCAGTGAAGACGAGATAGAATCTTATCTTGAAAGAAAATATACAGAATACATGCCTGATAAAAGTCATGATGAAGTAGTATCAAATATTTCAGAGATAATGACAACGATCAGAACAAATGATCAGAATCTCAGAGAACTTGAACAGGCAAAGGAAAAAGGAATAAAAAGAGAAGCATGGTTTGAAGAAAAAACAAGAGCTGCTTTCGAAGAAGCAGGACTGGCAACAGCAGCAACTGTTTATGAATCATGTTCTGAAGCTTTGCAGACAGTAAATGAATCAATGTATAATACTCTTCAGGGAAACAGCAGCTTAATTCCTGATGATAAAGTGATAGATATCAGTCAGTATGAAATAAAAGACGCTCCGCCTGATGTACTTGAAGGCAAGGGCGATATGAAGAAATGGACTGAATATGGAGTTGATAAAATAGCTATCGGAGTAGGAAAACAGGCAGCAGAGAATGCTATTCTTACTACGGCACTTGCGGCCGGTGAAGAAATAGCCGAATCGATAGCAACAGGACAGGATGTAAATGTTGGTGAAGTAGTTGAACGAGCAGTCACAACAGGAGTTGATACCGGAGTCAAGGCAGCTGTTGCAGGATCTCTGCAGATAGCATCAGAGACAGGTAAAATAAGAATTCTTCCAAAAGGAACACCTGTAAAAGTAATTGCGAATATTGCATATTCAGCTGTAGAAAGAATAAAAACAGCTTTTAAGGTTGCAACGGGAAAAATGACTGTTACTGAAGGTATGGAAAGAAATCAGGATATTACAGTAGCACAGCTTGCAGATTTGGCAGTTAAAGGAATAAAAACAGGAGTTAAAGCAGTAGCAACAGCTGTATTCGGACCTGTAGGTGCAGCAGTAAGTACAGTAGTAACAGAAGTCGTATCACATGTAGCCGGAGATAAAGTAAAGAAAGCAGTACATGAAGGAGTAAAGAAAATCGCTGATGCAGCCAATACAGCAGTGAAGAAATTTGGTGAAAAGGTAATTGATACAGGTAAAAAAGTTGTATCAAAAGCCAAAGAAGTATGTGGTAAAATAGGCGGATTTTTCAGAGGATTATTTGGATAATTAAATTCATCCATCAGTTGCACGTAAAAGGAGTATTGTCATGATAAAGAAAGTAATAAAATTTCCTCTTAAAATGAAAAATGGCGCAGAGGTACGCAGTCTTGAAGAACTAAGAGAAAATGCGGATATTGAAAGTATAATGCAGTATTATTTTAGCGGAAAGCTGTCAAGATGGTGCCGTGCGTTTGGAATAACAGAGATTGCAGATGGTATAGAAGAAAATAATCTTTCATTTGTAAGAAAAATCATGAGTGATCTGGGAGTAACTATACCCGAAGAAAAGATACAGGAATATGTCTCAAATAATTTTGGTACTAATGCAAATGAAGGAAGTTTACAGATAACAGCAGATATAGAGGAAGAACCGGTAAAAGAAACAAAGGGAATAAAAGAAGAACTTCAACAGTTGCTAATAGAAGAACAATCTATATATTTATCTGACTATGTAATAGAAGTATTACCGGTATGGAATGATAAAGGAAAAATAGAAAAGAACCGAGTAATAATAACAAATGAAAAGACAGAGCAGTATAGCAGATTTTCTTTTTTGAATGAAGAAAGAGAAGATTATAATGAAGAGTTATATAAAAAAGATCTGAACGGAAAGATAGCGTATGCAATAAAAGAAATGAAGAAAAGTCAGACAGTATATGAAAAAAGAAGCAGCATAACAAGTACAAAATATTCATCATTAAAAAAAGGAGAAGTATTTGAATTTGGCAAGTATGATGGAAAAATATTGAAGTGGAGAGTACTGGATACTGGAAGCGACAGCATATATGTATTGTGTGAAACTATAATATGTGATAAAGAATTCGATGATTCAGAAGATTATACAAACGATTGGAGTCAAAGTACATTAAGGAAATGGCTGAATGAAGAATTTTATAAAAGTGCGTTTGATAATAAAGAAAAAGAATGCATAAAAGAAACAAATTCTGATAAAGTAACTTTATTAAGTATAGAAGACATATTATCAGAGAAAGAATGGAAAAATGAAGAAGAGTGGCTGGATGATGATGATATTGAATACTTTAATTCAATAAGAGCAAAGGGGTTAATATCGAAACAAGATAGGAGCCTTGGCTCCGATTGGTGGCTGCGCTCCGCCTATCCTGATTATAGTGACTATGCCTGGCATGTCTGCAGTGACGGGTCGCTCGGCGGCGACTATGTTGACTATACCTATGGTGTACGTCCCGCTTTAAATCTTAAATTATAAATCTTCAAATCAAAATATTAATCCGCCTGAATGGCGGTCGCACGAAAAAATTTTCGAGTCCTGATACTTATGATAAAGATGACATCACAAGTATCAGGACTTTAATAATCTAATCTTCAAATTTAATTACGCAAAATAAAATCTTTGCATAAAAATTAAACACAACAACTTCATCAGCTTTTTCAATATAATATTGAAATTTAAATTTTCCTGCCGATAAATATATTAAGGAGTATTCATTTTACCTGACAAAAAATGTACAGACAAGGAAGTCCTTCTACATTTTTTACAGAAATTTTCGGCTTCTTGCAGAACATGAATATTTGGAACGGATATGGTCAATTTTCAGGGAGGAATTTGATTATGGACTTTACTACTATCGGATCGGTTTCAAATTATGTAAACAATATGAAACTGGAAAATAAATGGAAACAGAAAAAGGCTGAGGGGAATTTCAAATCCAAAGCCAATATGACTGCACTTGAAATGAAAAATGCGTCATTCAAGGAGTATTATAAACGTACTGCTGAGGAACATGAGGATGATAAGCTCAAAGAGACTATTGACAGCAAGATAGCTGTTGATGCAGAGCTTACACAAGAGGAAATGGAATATCTCAGAGAGACAAATCCGACGCTTTACAATAAGATAAAATCAATTGAAAAAGAAAAGAAATCATACGAAAAAGAGCTTAAGAGCTGCAAGACCAAAGAAGAGGTCGACAGGCTGAAGCTTAATAAGGTAAATCAGTCGCTGTCTGTAATAAAATCAGCAGAAAGCGATCCGAACATTCCGCAGCCTGCCAAGCTTGCGATAGCAGCAGGTGAGATGCGCAGAATGAATGCACTTAACAAGATCTCTGCAAAGTTTTACAAAACCGGCGGATATGACAGGCTTCCGACAGAGGAAGAGGTCAATGAAGTCAAAAAAGAACTCAAAGAGGCAGAGCAGGCTGAGAAAGACGAGCTTTATGAAAATATTGAAAGTGCTGTTCCGGAAAATAATGATGACACGGCAGATGCCGGAAAAACTGATATAAATGAAGAAATTGAAAATATGTCAGATGCTTCAGATACTGTCAGCAAAGAGGAAAAGGATGTACTCGATGTTGAACTCAGTCCGGATGCACAGAAGATAAAACGTTCAAAAGCAAAGAAAGCATATATGGAGACTGAAACTAATTTTGAAAAGCAGTATGCGGAGATTTCTTTGGCAAATAAACTTAATATATCAGATGATTTTTTGAAATAACGGTTGTTGGATTATATATATTTTTGAAAGGCGCTGTGCATAAAAAATATGCATGGCGCCTTTCGTTCTTGAAAATGTGTCTAAAGTATGTTCAAAGCTCTGCTTGTTAAAAGCAGAGCTTTGAATTAATTTGGAATATTAGAAATAATTAATGTTTCAAAATAACGACAAAGAAGATAAAATTGGTTTTTGCATTAATTCTTTAACTGAAAGTATATTTGAGATGGAGGAATCATTATGTCTAAACAGAAAAAATTATTATTTATCCGTATTACTTCTCTGATATTATCTGCTCAAGAATTTCTACTGCTGTTTTAACCATTTTCGGACAAAACTCAGTAAATAAATTATTTTTCACAGCATATTCAGCGCCTTCTTTTGTAGAAATGTCGCATTTAAGAAGATCCTTGCAAAGATACGAGCCGCATCTGTCAGCAAAACGGTTCATCATTTTGTCATTTACTTCATTTGCTTTCATCCTGCTTTCCATGTCAGTCCTGTCATATTGTCCATACAAAGAACCAAGCACCATCAGCGCTCCTGTACATGCTCCGCATACTTCACCTTTTCTCATTCCTCCGCCAAAACATGCCCCCATTTTCAAAGCCTGTTCTTCGCTCAGTCCGCATTCATCTGCAAAAGCAGCAAGTACTGACTGTGAGCAATGAAATTTTTCGTTAAAATATTTTAAAGCTTTTTCCTCATGTTCCATATTATCATTTCCTTTTCATATTGTTGAATAAATTTCCAAGCCATTTAAATGACCCTATTATCACACAGATAATATCCGAAAATTTTCTATCCATATTATATCATTATTATTTTAGAGCGTCAATGAAAATTAATACAGCCAAAAGTGAAAAAACATAATTGTAAATAATATTGTTTTTCTCAATGAGTTTATTCAAAATTCTATATTGATAACATTTCACAAAAATGCTATACTATAAAAGTGTTTCCAATAAAAACACTTGACCAAAACTATAAAAATTATATGGAGAATCAATTTATGTGGCTTTTATTTACTCTTGCAACTACTCTTATCTGGAGTTTAGCTGAACTATTCTATAAGAAGGGGGCTCATCCGGACGAGAAATATGCTCATCTGAAAATCAGTATTTGTGTAGGCGCAGTCATGGGTATCCATGCTGTATTGACTCTTCTTACACAGGATATTAATTATGATCCTGTAAACATACTGATATATCTGCCCGTATCCCTTCTTTATATCCTGTCAATGGTATTTTCTTATTTTGGCATGAGATTTATAGAGGAATCCATTTCAGATCCGATCGAAAATACCTCCGGCGCTATATGTTCCATTTTATGTGTAATAATTCTTAAAGAAAAGATTTCTTTCATATCTGCTATAGCAATTTTCCTGATCGCAGTCGGAATACTTGGAGTTGGATTTCTGGAAAGCCATGGCGATACAGACCGAAAGAAAAAGCTCGGCAAAAAACTTGCCATAACAGCATTTTGCATGCCGTTCCTGTATGCCGTCATGGACGCTTTTGGAAGTTTCCTTGATGTGTACTATCTTGATGATGTTACTAACAGTCCGCTGGCCGGTATTACTGAAGAGACTATTGAGCAGGTTGCCAATACCAGTTATGAGATCACTTTCGCATTATTCGCATTAATTCTGTTTATTTTCTTAAAAATAAAAAAAGTCTCTTTCGAACTACCGAAACAGGGAGATAAGGCACTTGCAGCAGTATTTGAAACTGCCGGACAGCTTACTTATGTATTCGCAATGAGCGGAAACGGCGCAATTGCAGCACCGATCATCTCTTCTGTATGTGTTTTCTCATTATTGCTCTCAAGGATCTTCTTAAAAGAAAAGCTCTCCAAAAAACAATATGCATTTATTGCAATCGTTATTTTAGGTATTCTGACACTGGCGGTTGCAGAAGAATTATAACAACACAGAGGATATCCCCCGCCTCTGCAGGCGGCGGGTTCTATCTGACCAAACAGTCGGAGTACAATCTCCGACTGAGCGGGAACCGATTCTACGAATCGCCTCTGCTTGTTAAAAGCAGAGCTTTGAA
>JAZUJY010000114.1:0-14914 GCA_045643005.1 Oscillospiraceae bacterium
ACACCTGTTACAACTACTACACCTGCTGTAACTACTGCGCCTGCTAAAACTACAGCACCTGTTGTAACTACTACATCTGCTAAAACTACTGCATCAGCTGTAACTACTGCACCTGTCACAACTACCGCGCCTGATGTAAACACTACACTTGCTGCAACTACAGAATCTGCTGCCAATACTGCTGATTCTGCAGCTACACCTCCTGCAACGCAGATAAAAACTATTTACGGTGACGCAGATCAGGACGGAAAGGTAGATCTTTCGGACCTTACAAAGCTTTCACAGTATCTTCTTCGTGATATTACATTTACACCTGAACAGATGGCATGTACTGATGTAACTGCTGACGGAGACGTTGATATTTCTGACCTTGCATTACTTAAGCAGTTTGTTATGAATGACAGTGTCATACTTGGTAAAAAATAATCAGATATATTACAATTCATTTGCTTTCAGGGAACTTTTTGATCTTTTTTCTTTAAAAAGTTCCCTGAATTTTATTGATTTCAAAGCTCTGCTTTTAACAAGCAGAGGCAATTCGAAGAATTGCTTTCGTTCAGTAGGAGATTGAACTCCTACTGAACGAGAGAATAGACCCCGCCGCCTATAGAGGCGGGGGATATCCTCTGTGTTGTTATATTTTTCAGGAGGAATAGTAAATGAAAAGAAAGATAGCTTTATTGTCTGCATTAATGATAACGATTACATCAACCGGCTTAGGATTATTTGATGAAAATGTATCCGGCATAAGCGGAGTTTCTCCGTTTTTTGAGGCAGAATGTGAAGACCTCGATATTAATGGAGGAATAATTGAAACAAAGGTATACAATGATGAATATCCGGGTTACAGCGGTACCGGATTTGTATGGATCCAGGGAAGCGGAAATATTTCTTTTGAGGTAGATGTTCCTGAGACCGGTATGTACAGGCTGGAATCCAGATGTCTTATGTATCTTAACAATAACGGAGAAGGAAGACTTGCAGATGCCGTTGTCAGCAGCGGTGATTATTCAAAAAAATACACTGTGACGATTCCGTATTCTGAAGATTACATAAATGTCAGTTTTGGTGATATAAAGCTTTTAAAAGGAAAAAACACCGTATCAATAGGAGATGGCTGGGGTTACTGTTTATATGATTCTGTGATGCTTACACCTACTCCGGATCTTGACACTAAATCAGTATCTGCAGTTCCTTGTGATGTTAATGCAACAAAAGAGACCAGATCACTTATGGGCTATCTGGCTTCGGTTTACGGAAAAAATGTTTTGTCAGGACAACAGGAAATATATGGAGGAGGACACAGCGTTCAGACTACCATAAGATTTGATCCTGAAAAAAATCAGTGTGTAGATTCTGACGGAAATACCTATTCCTTTAAAGAAGAGGAAAAGGATACTGCTGATGATGGTTCAAAATTTGTATGGCATTGTTATGATGATAAAGGAAGAGAGTACAGTTACAATGCTCAGAACAGAAATTATACATTTTTCTATTATGATCAGGAGATTGATTATCTGAAGGATCTTACAGGAAAAGAACCGGCGGTCAGAGGATTTGATTTTGGAAGCAATTGTCCATGTTATTACTGGGATGATGCGGTTACTGACCGAATGATCGACTGGGCAGTAAATAAAAACGGTATCTGTACAGCAAGCTGGCATATTAACGTTCCGACAACTAAAGCATCTTATACACTTGGAGAACCGCTTGCTTTTGAAATGACCACTTATACTCAGATGACTGATTTTGTAACTGCAAATGTTATGAAAAAAGGAACTATGGAATATGATTATTTTGAATTGTGTATGGATAACCTTGCAAAGCAGCTGCTTGAACTGCAGGATGCAGGAGTTCCTGTGATTTTCAGACCATTTCACGAGGCAGAGGGTAACGGCGGAAAAGACGGTAAGGGAGCATGGTTCTGGTGGTCCAAGGAAGGAACAGAGGTTTACAAGGAACTGTGGAAATATTTATATACCACATTAACTGAGAAATATGGTATTCATAATCTTATCTGGGAACAGAATCTGTATGCATGGTCAAATGAATCAGCAGAATGGTATGTAGGCGATGAATATACCGATATTGTAGGATTTGATAAATACGATACTCAGTACAACCGTCACGACGGAAAAACAGAAGGTCCTAATGAAGACTGCAACAGTAATGTTTTCTGGGCTTTAAATGATTATGTAAACGGCAGAAAGATGGTCGCTATGCCTGAAAACAGTACAATACCGTCTGTTGAAAACATGACGGTTGAAAAAGCATCATGGCTTTATTTCTGTACATGGTACGATGGCGGTCAGGACAATTTTATATCTGGTGAAAACTATAATAATGCAGATACAGTAAAAGAAACCTTCAAAAGTGAATTCTGTATTACACGCGATGAGCTGCCTGCAGATCTGTATTCCGGTTTTGTAAAGGATGATCAGAATAATGATGATAAGGATCCGCAGAAAGTTGAATGGATATACGGAGACCTGAATAATGATATGTCAGTTGAACTCACGGATCTTACTATTTTATCTGTAATGCTGATGGAAAAGAAAGAATTTGAAGGAGTTTTAAAATATTCTGCAGATACGGATGGAAATGGAATTGTGGATATTGCAGATCTTGCACTTCTAAAGCAGTATATTTGTAAAGATCCTAAAGCAGTTCTTGGACCGCGAAAATAAGACAATCATACTTTTTGCATAGAATTGATTATTAAGAAACAGTGAAATTCTCTATGGATTTTACTGTTTTTTTATTGTGTAAAAATGGATAATATGATATACTGTATATGAAAGATTTACTATTTATTCTATTTTGAGGTGATAATCAGATGAAGAGGAGAATGCCTGTAATTTTCCTTCTGGCAGTGTTTATGTTAAGCGGATGCGGAAAGTCGGTTGATAAGAAAGAAGATAATAAAAAAATCATGCCGGCAGAAACAACTGTTACAGAAGTTACAGAACCGGTGGAAACTACACCAAAACCGGTTTTGCTTCAGGTGAACAATGAAGAATTTACTAAAGGAAATCTGATCTTAGTAAATAAAAATTCAAAATATGTTGAGGGAAGCAATGACCGGCTTGTGAATATCTATTCGCAGAAAACTGAGCATTGTGACGTTAATACTACGGTCATGGAACTTGATTCAGAAATGCTTGAACATATAAATATGATGATAGATGATTTTTATGCTCAGACGGGAATCAGTGATGTATTGTTAAACAGTGGTTACAGATCAATTGACGAGCAGGATGAATTGTACACAACAGATCTTGAAACTACGGGATTACAGTATTCTGAACTTGTAGCACCTCCCGGATACAGTGAGCATCATACAGGACTTGCAATGGATTTTGCAATAAATGACGGAGAAACTTATCCGGCTTTGAAAAATGAAGGAGAGTATTCATGGATCTATCAAAATGCTGAAAAATACGGAATGATCCTTCGTTATACAAGCAGTAACAGAATTGTTACAGGATATCAGCCTGAATCATGGCATTTCAGATATGTCGGAACTGTACATGCTGAGATCATAAACAGGATCAGGTCTGCTTTAGAGGGATATATCAATTTTATAAAGGATTTTTCTTATGAGTATCCTCTTGAATACAAATGCAGGGCTGACGGGCAAAACTACAAAATATATTTTGTGCCCAAGCAGGACGGAGATATTACAGAGATCCCGATACCTTATGACAGTAATTTCAGTGAAGAAGCTCCTGATTACTCAATATCCGGTAATAATGTTGACGGATTTATAGTGACTCTTAAAGTTGATGAACTGTCTGAGAATTATAATGAATTACTTTTTGATATGTATGCAGGTCAGAATATGACAGCTGAAGAGATGGAAGAAGCAAGAAATGCAGCTGAGAGTCTGGCGGCTGAAAATGATCAGAATGAAGAAGACGATGAAAATGATGACGAAAGCGATGATGAATAAAAACCTAAAAACGAACAAAACACATTGACAAAAAGTTTGAATTATTGTAAAATAAAGATAATAGAGATTATTGCTTTAATGAGATTTAAAACATAGGTTTGAAAAAGGGGTAATTATTTTTTATGAAAGAACATATTGCACATTCAAAGGAACCACTGGTTCCTATTCACGATATCAACGGTTTTAAAGTCAGACCAGGTTTCTATCTGATAAACGGTGCTACTGCGATTCAGAACGGAGTGAATTTTACTATTCATTCCACAAATGCAACACACTGCGAGCTTCTTCTTTTTAAAAGAAAAGAAAGCAAGCCTTATGCTGTTCTTCCGTTTCCGGATTCATATCGTATAGGAAATACATTTTCAATGATAGTCTTTGATATAGACATTTTTGAATTTGAATATGCTTACCGGATGGATGGTCCGAATGATAAACAAAATGGTCTTATTTTCAATAAAGAAGCATATCTTCTTGATCCTTATGCAAGAGCTGTCACAGGACAGAGCCAGTGGGGAGAAAGACATGACGAAAAGAAAAGTGCATATCGTGCAAGAGTTGTAGATGATACATTTGACTGGGGAGATTTTAAGCCGCTGAAAATCCCGTTTCAGAATCTTGTGATCTATGAGCTTCATACAAGAGGTTTTACAAAAGATGCTTCTTCAAAGGTTCCTGAAGAACATAAGGGTACTTTTGCAGGAATAATGGATATGATCCCTTATTTTAAAGAGCTTGGTATAAATGCAATAGAGCTTATGCCGATTTTTGAATTTGACGAAATGGAAGATATCCGTATCGTTGACGGAAATACTCTTTACAATTACTGGGGATATAATACAGTATGCTTTTTTGCTCCTAATACCGGATATACTGCAGCAGTTGAGTATAACCGTGAGGGACATGAACTGAAAACACTGATAAAAGAACTTAACGAAAATGGTATTGAAGTAATTCTTGATGTTGTGTTCAATCATACTGCTGAGGGTGATGAGAGAGGACCTTTCTTTTCATTTAAAGGCATAGACAACAATATTTATTATCTTCTGACGCCTGACGGCAAATATTATAATTTCAGCGGATGTGGAAATTCTCTTAACTGCAATCATCCTATCGTTCATCAGTTTATTCTTGACTGTCTCAGACACTGGGTGATTGACTACAGAGTATCAGGGTTCAGATTTGATCTTGCTACTATTATGGGAAGAAATGAAGACGGTTCGCCTATGAGCAATCCTCCTATCCTTGAAGCTCTTGCGTTTGACCCGATCCTCGGTGATGTTAAGCTTATTGCTGAAGCATGGGATGCAGGCGGTCTTTATCAGGTCGGATCTTTCCCATCATGGAAGAGATGGGCTGAATGGAATGGAAAATACAGAGATGATCTCAGATGTTTCCTGAAGGGTGACGGTGGAATGGCGAGAAATGCTGTAAACAGGATCACCGGATCAAGAGACATATATAATCCGATAAAACGTGGTGAAAACGCTTCTGTCAATTTTATAAACTGTCATGATGGTTTTACTCTGTATGATCTTTATGCATATAATGAAAAGCACAATGAAAAGAACGGATGGAACAATACTGACGGTGACAACGGCAATAACAGCTGGAACTGCGGAATAGAGGGCGAAACTGATGAAGTTACTGTACTTGAACTAAGAAACAGACTCAGAAAAAATGCTTTCGCTGTGCTTATGTGCAGCCGTGGGGCTGCAATGTTCCCTGCGGGTGATGAGTTCTGCAATACGCAGTTCGGAAACAACAACGCATATTGTCAGGATAATATTACTTCATGGCTTGACTGGACAAGACTTGAAAAATATCAGGAGATGTTTGAGTTTTGCAAGTACATGATCGCTTTCAGAAAAAAACATAAGGTAACAAGAAAGGCGGTTCATATACACAAGGCACATTGCGGATTCCCGGATATCAGTTTTCATAACGGATCTCCATGGAACGAAACCTTCAATTATGATACCAGACTTGTAGGTCTTATGTATGCCGGACGAAACAAAGAAGATACTGAGGATGATATAGTATTTATAGGGATCAATACTTTCTGGGAAAACCAAAGGATCACTGTTCCGGATCTTCCGGATTATCTGAAATGGAATATAGAAATGGATACCTGGTTCAAGTTTGATAAGGATATTGATTTCAATAAGCTGACTGAACGTTACGGCAATACATTCGTAATGAAACCGAGATCTGTTATTATTCTTACTGCGATTAAAAATGAATAGATAAAAAAAATAAACGCCTTTTAAAGGCGTTTATTTTTTTTAGATACTTGACAAAGTAAATTTTATCTGTTATACTGAAATTAACAAATCACTTTAATGGTTTAAAGTATTGCAGATTTAAACCGACAATGGTTTAAACTGATAAGACTGGGAGGTCATTTTATGGTTATAAAACTGATTCTTGTGCTTTACATTCTGATGATGATAGGAATCGGTGTATGCACATCAAAAAACGGAACATCAGTAAACAACTTTGTTCTTGGCGGAAGAAATGTAGGTTCATGGCTTACAGCTTTTGCTTTCGGTACTTCTTATTTTTCAGCAGTTGTTTTTGTAGGATATGCCGGACAGTTCGGATGGAATTATGGCTTATCCGTAGTATGGGTTGGAATAGGAAATGCAGTTATCGGAAGCCTGCTGGCATGGATGGTTCTTGGAAAAAGGACCCGCTGCATGAGTACTCATCTCGGCGCTTCAACAATGCCGGAATTTTTTGAAAAAAGATATAATTCCAAGAAAATAAAAACAGCATCTGCAATTATTATTTTCTTTTTCCTGATGCCGTATACCGCATCAGTATACAACGGTCTTTCCAGACTTTTCTCTATGGCTTTTGATATAAAATATGAAACATGTATTATCGCAATGGCTGTTCTGACTGCTGTATATGTTATCCTCGGAGGCTACAAGGCTACAGCAATAAATGATTTTGTACAGGGAATAATCATGCTCGGCGGTATTACTGCAGTTGTTATATTTGCGCTTAAAGGACAGGGCGGATTTACAAATGCCGTAAAGGAACTTAAAGAGATTGAAGTCAGCAATATTAAGTCAGGCTCTCTCGGAAGTATCTTCGGACCTGATCCTATAAATCTTATCGGTGTTGTAATTCTTACATCACTTGGTACATGGGGACTTCCTCAGATGGTTCATAAATTCTATGCAATAAAAAGTGAGGATGCGATCAAAAAAGGAACGATCATTTCAACTGTATTTGCCCTTGTTGTTGCAGGCGGTTCATATTTCCTCGGCGGACTTGGAAGAACATACTGCAGTTCAAATGCTGAAGAGGCAGCAGCTACAGGAAAAACATTTATAAATACTCTTTCAAACGGAAAACTTGATTTTGATGCAATTGTTCCTTCAATGCTTGATTCATGTCTCCCGGAAATAATGATCGGTCTTGTCGTTGTACTTGTTCTTTCAGCATCCATGTCAACACTTTCTTCACTTGTTCTTACTTCAAGTTCAACAGTTACCATCGATCTTGTTCGTCCTCTTGCAAAAGGCAAACTCAATGAAAAGAAAGAGGTTCTTGTAATGAGAATTTTCATTGCACTGTTCCTTATAATATCAGTAGTTATGGCACTTAATAAAAATGCTTATATTTCAACTCTTATGTCTATTTCATGGGGAGCTCTTGCAGGTTCATTCCTTGCTCCGTTTATGTACGGTCTTTTCAGTAAAAAAATAACAAAGGCTGCTGTTGCAGTAAGCTTTGCAATGGGTGTAGGTCTTACAACGGTTCATACAGTTCTCTTCAGTCTCGGATTTTTCCCTGAATTAACCAAAGCAGCAGCTTCTCTTCCGTTAAATCTTGCTTCACCGATCAACGCAGGTGCGATCACAATGATCTTAGGGCTGATCGTTGTTCCGGCTGTAAGTGCAGTTACAAAAAACAAGGATCAGGAGTATGTTGAAAAGGCTTTTGAATGCTATAACAATAAAGCACAGTCTGCCTGATCACATGATTATAACAACACAGAGGATATCCCCCGCCTCTGCAGGCGGCGGGTTCTATCTGACCAAACAGTCGGAGTACAATCTCCGACTGTTTGGTCAGCGATTCTGCGAATCGCCTCTGCTTGTTAAAAGCAGAGCTTTGAATTTAATATGTTTTATCAGCAGTTTGATTTGTATTGTATGTTTTTACATATTATACGAATCAAACTGCTTTTTATATTATATTGAATTTTTCGTCCTGAAAAGAAAATAAAATCCCGAATTTGGAATCTGAACAACATAAATCATCTTTTTTACTACGAAGATATTTAAACTTGATGTTTTTTCAGATTTATCTTATAATGTAATTACATTTTGTAAGAACGAAAGGTATGATGTAAATGAACGGAAAAAGAATACTTATAATAGATGACGATGCCGACCTGTCTTTCATTATGTCGGAAATGCTGAATGATCACGGATATGAAACAGATTTTGTGAGTACAGGGACTGAAGCCTTTGAAAAGCTGACACACGGAAGCTATCATCTTCTTATTCTTGATATAAATCTTCCGGATGAAACCGGATTTGAACTGTGTAAGGAACTCAGAAAAGTATCTGATGTACCTGTGATATTTGCCA
Source organism: Oscillospiraceae bacterium (assembly GCA_045643005.1). Taxonomy (GTDB): domain Bacteria; phylum Bacillota; class Clostridia; order Oscillospirales; family Ruminococcaceae; genus HUN007. Next base: position 8,560 of record JAZUJY010000114.1, read on the forward strand.
GTGCACGAACAAGTGAAACAGACCGGATAACCGGATTTGACATAGGCGGGGACGATTATCTTCCGAAGCCGTATTCAATGAAAGAGCTGATATCGAGGGTAAATGCACTTATGAGGAGGATTCATGGTTCTTCAAAAGAGGAAAAAACAGTTTGCTTTGGTGATATTTCGGTAAACATGACATCGAGAAGTGTGACAAAAAACGGGGTAAATATTTCTCTGTCGTTAAGAGAATTTGATCTTATAGCATTTTTATGCATGAATAAAAATAAGGCTGTGTCCAAAGAAAAAATTCTGTCTGAGGTATGGGGAGCATTTTCTGAGGTAGAGCCGTCGACACTGACTGTTCACATACGCTGGTTAAGGGAAAAACTTGAAGATGATCCTGCAAACCCTGAATTTATAAAGACGGTAAGAGGTGTAGGATATATTCTGGAGGTAAAAGAATGAAGAAGCTTGTGACTGTATCGCTGGCGTTTATTATTCTGATCATGTTTTCAGGGCTGTTCTTTTTTAAAAAGGCAAATCAGAACAGAATGTCAGATTCAGATTCAAACGCTGAATATGTCGTTTGTATCAATGAGATAGATCAGCTGTATATGAACAGCATGTATGAAGAAGCACATCAGAAGGCAAATGAACTTAAAAGCATGATGAATGAAAAGAAAGAGGTTAAAACAGATTACTCTGCGCTGTATGTGAGCGGGATATGTGCTGTGTTTGTTCTTATAGTATCATTTTACTGCTATCGGGTAATTATCAGACCGTTCTACAAGCTGTCAGATTTTGCTGAACAGATATCAGGCGGTGACCTTGATGTGAAGCTTGATTATGAGAGGACGGACTATTTTGGAAAATTTACATGGGCGTTTGACAGAATGAGACATGAGATAAAAAGGGCGAGAATGTGTGAAAAGGAGGCGATCGAAAACAACAAGACGGTTGCGGCATCGCTTTCTCATGATATTAAAACGCCCATTGCATCGATAAGAGCGTACTGTGAGGGACTTGAAGCGGCAATGGATTCCGGTCCGGAAAAGCGTGCGAAATATCTTGATGTTATTATCAGAAAATGTGATGAAGTAACGAGACTTACGAATGACATGTTTCTTCATTCGCTTTCTGATATGGATAAATTAAAGATAACGCCTGAAAAAATTGAACTGGAGTCTTTTGTAAATGAGGTTGTGAGAGATATTTCAGGTGAGAAAAATGATATATGGGTAAATATGTCGTGTAAGGGCGTAAGTGTGATGGCTGACAGGATGAGAACGGAGCAGGTCATTGAAAATCTGATAACTAATGCGAGAAAATATGCAAAGACGGAGATTGAAATAGATGTGATCTCGGATAACGTGTTTGGGGAAATACATGTCAGGGATCATGGGAAAGGGATTCCGGATGAGGATATGCCGTTTGTGAAGAATAAGTTTTACAGGGGGAGAAACTGCGGAAAAGAGCAGGGCAGCGGACTTGGGCTGTATATTTCGGAGTATATTGCTGTACAGTGCGGGGGAGAGCTTTGTGTTAGGAATCTGGATGATGGTTTTGAGGTTGTGGTGAGGCTGCCGGTTTGTTGATTATTTTATTTTTTATTCTTAAGGTTTTCTTAATGTTTGGGGGAGTATAATAATGGGGAAGGTTGATGGTAGCGCTTAGGTGATTGCAGGGCTTTGCGGTCGCCCTGCACCTTCGCAGATGCATGTTCTTTGTATTTACGATGGATTTTAAGTTGATGGTAGCGCCTAGGTGATTGCAGGGCTTTGCGGTCGCCCTGCACCTTCGCATGCACCTTCGCATTAATAAATTCCCATAGTCAATACCTTGGCGCAGCTTTGAGTTTTTGAAAAGCTGAACGGGGGAATGAAAGAAAAAAAGGAGCGAAAAAAATATGGAAAAGAAAAGAGTAATGACGGTGAAAGGGGTTTGTAAGAGTTTTGCGCTCAATGGGGGGCAGACGCATGTTTTGAGCGGAGTGGATATGGAGATCTATGAAGGGGAATTTGTTGTTATTATGGGAAAGTCCGGGTCCGGAAAATCTACGCTTTTGTATGCGCTCAGCGGGATGGACCGTGCGACTGCAGGGGAAGTGATTTATAAAGATAAGGATATTGTAAAGATGAAGGAGAAGGAACTCACGAAGCTCAGATGCTGTGAATTTGGATTTATATTTCAGCAGATGCATCTTGTAAGTAATCTTACGATATATGAAAATATTGCGGTGCCGGGGTATCTGAATAAAAATGTTTCAGAAAAAGAGACAAACAAAAAAACGGATGAACTGCTTGAAAAGGTGGGTATTTCAGATATTAAGGAGCATCTGCCGTCGCAGTGTTCGGGCGGTGAGCAGCAGAGATGTGCTGTTGCAAGGGCAGTGATCAATGATCCGGTGATCATATTTGCAGATGAACCTACAGGGGCACTGAACAAGAAAAGTACACTGGAAGTTCTTGATATCATGACTGCGCTTAACAAAAAAGGTCAGTGCATCATGATGGTCACGCATGATTCGCGTGCAGCACTCAGAGCGGACAGGATACTGTATATAGAAGACGGAAAAATATCAGGTGAGCTTAAGCTTTCGCCATATGACGCATCAGATGAAAAGAGCCGTGATACACAGGTAACTTCATGGCTTTCTTCAATGGGCTGGTAGAAAGAGGTGCAGCATGAAAAGTATTTTTACTCTTCTGAAGGCAAATCTCAGACATAAAAACGGTTCTTTTATAAGTATAATAGCGCTTATGGCGATCATTACATTTTCTTTTTCAGGAACCGTAAGCAATAATGACAATCTTAAAAAGGCGTTTTCCGATTCCATAGATAACTATGAGATAGGAGACCTCATAGTAACTCTGAACTATGATGATGCAGAGGAATTCTGCGAAAGAGCAAAAGAAAATCCTGATGTAAAAAGTGCACATGTTGAAGAAAGGATCGCGGTCAACGCAGGGCTGGACATAGAAGGAAAAAAGTATGACAGCTCTCTCAGAATAGCAAAATATGACAGCAGATTACGAGTGTTTAATGATGATATAACCGGCTTTGAAAAAGATGCCGAACCGGCGGACGGAGAAATATATATAAGTTATACTTTTTCACAGATGATGAAAATAAAAAAGGGCGATGAGATAAAGATACAGACTGCATATGGCGACGAGGTTTTTCATGCAGCAGGCTTTTTTGAGGATCCTCTGTATGGTTCGATGCTTATTTCCGTAGAACATATGTATGTTTCAGAAAATGACTACAGAAGATTAATGAATGAAAAGCTCGATGACAGAAATGCTCCTTTCAGGTATCTTGAAAAATACGGTATGCTTCATATCAGAAAGAACGGAGATATAAAGTATTCAGAGCTTTCAAAGGAGCTTAATGATGAATTCGGGCTTACAGACAAAGCTATACTGTACATAAACAGATATGAGCTTGAGTCAGCTGTTATGACGTTTTCAGATACAGGGACCAAGCTTCTGACTGTATTTGTAATAATACTTACTGCGGTTATAATCCTTATTATCCATAACAGCATACAGACAACGATCAAATTTGAGTATACTGATCTCGGAATATTGAAATCCCAGGGCTTCTCCACAGAGAAAATAAGACTGGTTTTTATTCTTCAGTATCTTCTGGCACTTTTGACAGGAGCCGCGTCAGGTGTGATATTATCATTTCCTCTTTTGAAAATATTGGGGAAAATGTTTATCAAACTGACTGATATAATGACTTATGGAAATATATCGATCGGAAAATGTTCACTCATGGCACTTGGCGTCAGCTTAGTCTGTGTTATTTTTGTCATGTTTTCAACTTTAAAGGTTTCAAAAATATCTCCTGTAAAAGCAATTAACGGAGGTCACGGTGACATATATTTCAGGAGCCGCGTAAGTACAAAAATAAAAAAGAAGCCTCTGACTTTCTATCTCGCTCTCAGGGAAATGACATCGGGTATTCGTGCAGTTGCGGGAATCATACTGATAACAGCGCTGCTTGTGTTTTTTATGATAAGTATTTCTATAATGTCAGATTCTTTAAAGACAGAGTATCTGTTTGGTATTGATGACAATAAAAAAGCTGTATTTTCACTGTTTGACAATTATGATTTTTCAGATACTGAGGAAATAATAAGTTCTGTCAAAGAACATTCAGAGTCTGCTAAGGTAATAGTGTATTCACAGTACGACAATACATTTATAAACGATGCGGTCGAGCCTGTCATGGTAACAAATGACATTGATTATTTTGATAAAATAATCAAAGGAAGAATACCCAGGTATTCAAATGAGATAGCAATTTCTGAATTTTATGAGGAAGATAACGGATTTCACATTGGTGATACACTGAGCATCCATACAAATGATGCGACTGAGGAATTTGTAATAACAGGTATTTTTCAGCAGATTTTTAACAGCGGATCAGTGATCATGAATGAAGAAGCCGGCAGCAGGCTTTGTATTCCGGCAGAAAGCGGAATTATCATCATAAATGATGGTGATGAAGCTGATGAAATCGTTGATATGCTTAATGAAAAATACTCAGATGTGCTCAGAGTACAGAAATATGAGCCCGGTCAGCTGGAAAAAGGTGAAATAGCTCTTATAGAAAGCCTTCTTGACATGGTTTCAGCGATAGTTTATTCCATCTCGGTCGTATTTGCTTTTGTGGTAGTTACCATGATGTGCAGAAAGGCTGTTATGATGGAAAGAAGAAATATCGGCATTTTCAGAGCAGTCGGTTTTTCTGTCGAGCAGCAGAGACTCCAGTTCGCAGTGAGATTTTCAGTTTCTGCGATAACAGGTTCTTCTCTTGGAGCAGCTGCTGCGGTATTTATTTCAAAAAAGATGTTCAGAATTATTTTCCGTTCGATAGGTATAACAGATTTTATCAGGGATTTCAGTGTTCAGCTGATATTGATACCTGCACTGGTCATCAGCATAAGCTTCTTTGTTTTTGCTTATCTTGCATCAAATGGTGTGAAGAAAATTTCGGTAAGAGAGCTTATTACGGAGTAAATATTATTCACAGCTGCGGTATATTGCTGAAAAAAGCAGAGCTTTGAAAACAAAAGAAGGATCTTTAAACCGGGTATATTTATTAAAATAACACGTCAAATATGTTCACGTGAGGTGCATATTTGACGTGCTTTTTTATCAGAAAACTCCGGATAAAAATATTTTCCTTATGTGACAGAGTTACAGATATTTATTTTCAAAATAATTATACTACAGATATACAGGACAGATTTTGAAAGGAAATATTAACATGACGGAGCATATTAAAAAAATAAGAACAGCCTTTTTTGATTCGAAGGAATACGACAAAGAATCATTTGAAAGATCTGCACGCAGTGATCGTTTTGAAATGAAGTTTTTTGAGACGAGACTGACAGCAGATACCGTAAATCTTGCAGACGGATATGACGTTGTCTGTGCTTTTGTAAATGACGTTATCGACAGAAAGGTTATAGACGCCCTGTGTTCATACGGCATAAATCTCATCGCACTCAGATGTGCCGGATACAACAACGTCGACATAGAATATGCATACGGAAAGATACATATTGTCAGAGTTCCTGCCTATTCACCGTATTCTGTGGCAGAACATGCAATGGCAATGCTTCTGACATCTATAAGAAAGATACACAGGGCATATATCAGAACCAGGGATTTTAACTTCAGCCTGAACGGACTGACCGGCTTTGATCTTCATGGAAAAACAATAGGTATAGTCGGAACGGGAAGGATAGGGAGTGTATTTGCCGGCATCTGCAAAGGCTTCGGCATGAACGTCATCGCATATGACAGACACCCTGATGAAACCAAAGGTCTCAGATACGTTTCACTTGAAGAGATATGGGAAAAGAGTGACATTATCTCTCTTCACTGTCCTCTCAACGAAGAAACAAAGCATATAGTAAACAAAGATTCCATTTCAAAAATGAAGAAAAACGTTATCCTTATAAACACCTCCAGAGGCGCACTTATTGAATCCGAGTCCCTTCTCGAAGCCATAAAATCCCGCCGCATCGGAGGCGCCTGTCTCGACGTCTACGAAGAAGAATCAGACATCTTCTTCCACGATTTTTCAGACAGCTTCATAAAAGACGACACCCTCGCCCGCCTCATCTCCATGCCCAACGTAATAGTAACCTCCCACCAGGCCTTCCTAAACACCGAAGCCTTAGAGAACATAGCCTCCACCACCCTTGAAAACATCCTCTCTTTCTACCATTCCACCACATCCCCCAACGAACTCTGCTACAAATGCCTCCATTTCCCCACCTGCCCCCAACTCCACACCCACCCCTGCTTTTAACTTCAATAAACTTATGCGAAATTCGAAGAAAATAATTG
>JAZUJY010000115.1:0-11301 GCA_045643005.1 Oscillospiraceae bacterium
CGGTCGCCCTGCACCTTCGCTTTTGCGGAGGGATTCCGGGTAAGCTTTTTTGGGGAGATTCAGGGGATTGCAGGGCTTTGCGATTGCCCTGCACCTTCGCTTTTGTAAGGGAATCAGGGGATGAGGGTGGGGTGGGTGCGGAAGTAGTGGAAAAGGTATTGCTGGGCTATGCCTTCAAAGCCTTGGGTGCATGAGGGCATTCCGCCGGGGAAAAAGGCGGCAGTTATGCGTTTGATCCAAACGTCTGCGGGGAATGCTTCTGTTTTGTACATACCGAAAAGAAGGACGCAGTCTGCTACCTTGGGACCTACACCTTTTATCTTCATCAGTTCTTTTTTTGCATCCGGATATGACATGGCGCTTATTATCTGAAAATCGATTTCACCGGATGCTGTTTTTTTCGCGGCGTCAATAATATATGGAGCACGAAATCCGGATCTTAAAAAATCAAGGCTCTCTGCAGTTTCATCGGTCAGAGTGCCGGCATCCGGAAATCCGCCGTATTTTTCACACAGTCTGTTTATTATTCCTTTTATTCTCGGAATATTGTTGTTCTGTGAAATAATAAATGAACAGAGCGTTTCCCACGGATCCTGTTTCAACAGTCTTATTCCGGGCGCAAAGCTGCATGCATCGGCAAGGATCTTATTTTCTGAAAATCTCTTTTTCAGCTCGGAATAATCAGTCCCAAGATCAAAATAATCCATCCAGACAGCAACAAATTCATCTTCTGATGTATTTTTCAGAATAAATATCTCCTCATCCTTCTTCTCTATTTCAAGAAAATGGTCAAGGAAAAATCCGGAAAAAGAGTTTTCACCGGTCTTTGTCCATCTGAAAGCCTGACCACAGTCAAGTGTCTGTTCGAGGTCAAAATCCTTCTGAAAAAGAATAATGTCATTTTTTTCTTTTTTATAATCCATTTTTTCACCTGTTTCTAAACTTTGCTCGCTAAGGTTAAAACGTTATTCACCGATAACAAGTATACAACATTTCACGAAAAATTACAACATTAACATTTTCAACTGTAAATATTGTGCAATCAACATTGTCAACAAAATAAAGATTCACATTTTTTCAAGTTCTTTCAACTATTTCAACATAGTTTTCAACATGTATTTGAGTTTAATTCAACATTTTCAAAATGGTTTCAACACAGTTTTCAACAGTTGGTTTAAAACTTTTTTCAAAGCTCTGCTTTTAACAAGCAGAGGCGATTCGCAGAATCGGTTCCCGCTCAGTCGGAGATTGTACTCCGACTGTTTGGTCAGACAGGGCCCGTCGCCTACAGAGGCGGGGGATATCCTCTGTGTTGTTCAAAGCTCTGCTTTTAACAAGCAGAGGCGATTCGCAGAATCGCTTCCGTTCAGTCGGAGATTGTACTCCGACTGAGCGGGAAGATAGAACCCGCCGCCTACAGAGACGGGGGATATCCTCTGTGTTGTTATATCATTTTAAAATACATATCAACTGTATTCATTACGTATATTTATGATTTTCACAATAAATGATGTCAAAAAAACTTAATCTTTATATTGTAAAGGCATTGTTTTTTAATTGATAAAATGATATAATAGAAATAATTGCGACGTATATTTTTATTAAAAATAAAAAGTGAGAATAATAATTCATGGATAACAAGTTTATTAATAAAGAAGAAAATCACGGAGATAATAATATTATTTTCGGAAAAAATCCTGTCATGGAAGCACTGAGATCTGACCAGACTGTAGATACTGTATTCATCGCCGGATCAGGAACGATATACGGTAAAATCTCTGCAATGGCAAAAGAAAAAGGTGCTGTTGTAAAAAATGTCACCGAACAGAAGCTGATCGCTCTCTGCGGTTCTGTAGCACATCAGGGTGTTGCAGCGATCTGTGCATGTGTTGAATATTCCACAGTGGAGGACATACTTGCCGGTGCAAGAGAAAAAGGTCATGACCCGTTTATTATCATCTGTGATGAAATAGAAGATCCTCATAACCTCGGTGCCATAATCAGAACTGCTGAAGCGGCAGGGGCTGACGGTATCATTATCCCGAAAAGAAGAAGCGCCTCACTGAATCAGACCGTATTCAAGACCTCTGCCGGAGCTGCAAGCTGGATACCTGTTGCAAAGGTTGCAAATCTCGCATCCACAGTCGATCAGCTGAAAAAGGAGAACATCTGGATATACGGAACTGATGCAGAAGGAACGGACTATACAAAGGCCGATCTTAAAGGCGGTATCGCATTTATAATAGGTTCAGAAGGTTTCGGAATGGGAAAGCTGCTCAAAGACAAATGTGATTTTCTCCTGAGTCTTCCCATGGCAGGGCACGTTAATTCACTGAACGCCTCTGTTGCAGCCGGAATTTTTATATACGAAGCAGTAAGACAACGAAATTCATAAGGAGGAGATTATGCCGGCAAATAAAGATTATTCTATTGATGACATATTAAATGAATACGCTGACCTTGACAAGGCACCTCCGATTGAATACAGCAAAGAAAAGAGTGCTATTGCCCAGGCAAAAGCGGAAAAAGAACTGCTGTCACTTTTTGAAGAGCTTGAAGAAGAAGAACAGAGAATAAGATCATATTCTGAAAAGAACTTTTCAGAACCGGAAAACAGCCGGTCTGCATTTTTATCCTCTGACACAGACAACAATAATATTTCAGAAGAACCAAAAACAGATGAGCCTGAATTTTCAGGCTCCAGATTCATAAATCCGGATATCAGAGGATATGTTCCTTTTTCAGGTGCTTTTGAAAAAGCAGGCATAGATATTTCAGAACACTCATCTCAGAGGGATATACCTGATGAGATCCTTCCGGACGTAAAGATAATAAATCAGACATCTGAAATTGGCACAATGCCGTTTGATCCTGACATTATGATCGATGACACTTTTTCATCATCCATAAAACTCGATAATAAAAAACGAACTTCCATCGAAGAAAATGATGTCATTGATGATCTGCTGAAAGAACTCGACAATAAAAAAGATATTATTGCCGAACAGGCTGCCCCCGAACCGGTCATTCCGGATCCGGTCAAAGAAGACAATGCTTCTGAAGTTTTTGAAACATATGAAACAGAAATACAGTACCATGATCAGGATAAATACGAAGAAAAGATCAGTACTTCAGATGAGTCAGATGTTTCAGATCTTGAAGAACCGGTTTATGATCCCCAGCCGGGCACTGACTCTCATGAGGATGAGATCGTTTCAGAAGATACTCTGACTGCTGATGAGCAGACAGACTTTACAGAATCATATACATCTCCGATTATCGCAGACAACATCACAGAATTTAACGATGACTTTGATTTTGCCTTAAATACCGATATGATTTCTGATGAAACATCAGACAGCCCGATATCAGATGATATCACTGATAACACCGACATCACTGATAACACTGACATCACTGATAACACCGACATCACTGATAACACCGACATCACTGATAACTCTGACATCACTGATAACTCTGACATCACTGATAACACAGAGGCTGAAAACATTGAAAAGCCGGACAGTTCGGAAGAAAATAATACACCGGTCGACGATACTGCATCCCAGGAAACTTCGGATGAAAATAAGTCTGATAACACTTCTGACAACGATGTAAAAAGATATTCACGATTCAGCTTTTCAGGTTCAAAAAAATCAGCTGTTTCCAATATTTCTGATGAAACTGAAAAAGACGCGACCCGACGTTTCAGTGTATCAAAGTTTACCAGATCTGAACACAGCAAAGCATCAGACTTTTCTGAAAATGAGGCAATCAAAGAAAAAGCTGCCTTTGAAGAGAATGCTGAAAAAACAAAAACTGAAGACAATAATGAAGATCAGCAGGACAGATCATCAAAAAGCAGCTTTTTATCACGAATACGAAAAGCTGTTGAAAATGAAGCTGCCGAAAATGATGATGATGTTCAGACAAGTTCTGATTTCTCATACAGAAGCGCTACAAGGATCAAAGACAAACCGACAAAGATCATCAAAAATCCTGAAAATAACATCAGATATGCACGAAACGATGATGACGACAGTCTGAATCCGAAAATAGCCAGAAAAAAGAGCGAACATAAAAAGAAAAAACTAAAATCAGAAGTTGAAAATCTTGACCTTGAGATCAGGAAAGAAAGCACACAGGAAGGCTCAGAGATCTCTCCTCTCATTACAAAGCTAAAAGAGATCAAAGACGGTATCCTTTCTGATTTTACGGGTCCGAAAACCATAGAACAGAAAAATCAGAACTTCAATGTAAAATCAAGTCCGGAAGTCGGATTTTTCTCGATAGATGTTCCGATAGACTTTGAAAAGAATGACGACATGTCCGAAAACGAAGATTCATCTTCAGTAGGCAAAATGTTTACAAAGCTTGGAAGCAGTTTTGAAAAATCTGCAGAAAACAAAATAGATGATTATAATTCCCCGAAGGATGCAACTGTTATTCTTGAGGATCTGTACAATCTGAAGAAAGGTCTGTCCGTAAAGCTTACGATCCAGATCATCGCAGCCGTTTTAAGTTTCTACCTCTGTGCATCTTCAATGTACAAATTACCGGTTCCCGGTTCTCTTGACTTAGCTGTTTCTCCTCTCAAATTTTCTTTTGCACTGTTTATTATATCCGCAGTTGTGTTTTTCACTTCATTTTCAGTTATTTCAAGCGGTATCAAAAACATACTTCGAAAAAAAGCCGACTGCGACAGCCTTGTAGCTGTATCGATGCTTTTCTGTACCATAGCAGCTGCTGTTTCATCCGGAAGCTCGATCATGCTCCAGAGAAACTCCATATATATTTATACTCCGGTTGCCATAGTCGGGCTGCTTATGAACACCATAGGAAAACATCTTATCGTAAACAGAGCGATCAACAATTTTGACGCGGTCATCACTACAGGAGACAAGCATTCTCTTGTATATATAGACAATGAAAAAGAAGCGGAACAGCTGACAAAAGGCGTGATCAACGATTACCCTATCCTTACAGCAACAAGAAAAACCGGTTTTTCATCCGATTTTCTGAAGTATACATATTCAACAGACATAGCTGACAAGCTTTGCAAAAAACTTCTTCCGGTTTCACTTCTCCTTTCACTTATTCTGGCATTTGCAGCTGCGCTGATCTACAGCAGAAGTATTAATACATTTTCTCTGTCGTTTATTCTGTCAGTATTTACCATGTTTCTTACATCATCATCGTTTTTTGGTGCTTCTATAGTGGTAAATCTTCCTCTTGCCGACGCAGCAGCTGAAGTCGAAGACAATGAAAGCATAATTCTCGGATACCAGAGCATTGATGATTTTTACGATACAAATGCACATCTGGTAAACGCAGGAGACCTGTTTCCTTCTTCAAGCATAAAGCTCTGTGCAATGAAAATGTTCTCAAACACAAAAATAGATGACGCACTTATTGCTGCTTCAAGTCTTGTGATGAATTCAGACAGTATTTTCTCAGGTATGTTTGACGAGATCATTGACCACAACCGCAGCCTTCTTAAAAAAGTTGAAAACTACTCTTTCGAGGATTCAATGGGCATCTGCGGCTGGATCAGCAACAAACGTGTTCTTTTCGGAAACAGACAGCTCATGCTCAGTCACAATATTGAAGGTCTCCCTCCGAAATCAAAAGAAAAAGATCTTACCGGTAAAGGAAAAATACCTGTTTATCTTTCAATTTCAGGAAATCTTGCAACTATGTTCATCGTAAAACTTAAAGCTGATAAAACTGTTCGTGAGAGTCTTGATATTTTCAGGGATAATAACATTTCAATTATTGTTAAAAGCCTTGATTCAGTTATCACAGTATCAAGAATATCCAAACTTTATGATTATCCTGAAGAAATGATAAGCATTATACCCGGAGAGCTTCACAAAATTGCAGATAAAGCATCTGAACCTGTTGAAAAATTCAGTTCATCAGTTATCTGCAAGGGCAGCATTTCATCAGCTGCGAAGGCACTGGCAAATATCAGAAATATCCATCACAACGCAGTTACTGCACTTATTCTTCAAAGTGTGGCTGCCGTAATAGCGATTCTCATTTCTATACTGTTTGTATGTACCGGAATGCTGACAGCACTTTCTCCTGTGATGATTATTCTGTACCAGTGTATCTGGCTTCTCATTACTCTTATCATCATAAAAGTAAAGTCATAAATGAAAACTTAAACTGCATTCTTTTTTGAATGCAGTTTTTTTATAATTTCACTTGAAAGAAATGAAATATCAAAGTATAATATAAAAGGTGATAAAACAGATTCCATTTTTTAAGCTATGCTGTACAAAACAGACTTTGCGAATAATCGTCTTTTCAGATTATTAAGCCATTATCTGAACAAACAGACCGATCATCGCATTACTCAATTTTTATATGGAGGATCTTATGAAAAAATTATTAGTTCTGATGATCGCTGCCGTCATACTGTCTGCAGCAGGATGCAACTCATCATCATCATCATCGTCATCATCATTGACATCTTCTTCCGATAATTCCGAAAAAAGTGTTTCAGAATCAGAAAGTTCTGTCACTGACAACGCTGAAAATGACTTTGCATATACAGTCGACACCAATAACGAGATCACTATTACAGGATACAAAGGAGAAAACACAGTAGTAAAAATCCCTTCTTCCATCGAAGGAAAAAATGTAACAAAAATCGGTGAATATGCTTTCAATGGCGATGAAGAACAGGACGATCCGAATTCAATGGCAAAATACAAAGCCAATAACATCAACTCAATTAAGGAAATATACATCCCTTCTTCTGTCAAAGAAATAGAAACCGGCGGTTTTGTCAACTGCTATTCACTCAATAAGCTTTCTTTTTCTGAAGGTCTTACCAAAATTGGTGAAGGAGCCTTCGCAAACTGCACAAAGCTTATAGATGTTGCGCTCCCGGACAGTGTCACAACATTGGAAGGCTATGTATTTTATAAATGCTCCGCTCTTTCAAACATCGAGTTAGGAAATAATTTGACTTCACTCGGAGAATATGTTTTTTACGACTGTGATGAGCTCAGAGTGCTTGATATTCCTGACAGCGTAACAACGATCGGTGACGGCTGTTTCTATGACTGTGACAATCTCGGATTTGTTACACTCGGAAAATCTCTTACTGAAATACCGAAATACTCATTTTACCTCAACAAATCTCTCGAATCAGTAACATTTGGTACCGGAACAACTAAAATTAATGAAGGTGCTTTCGCAGGATGCGAAGCATTAAAAACGGTCGAGCTGCCTTCAGGTCTGACTTACGTCGGAAGAAAAGCATTTTATTACTGTCCGATGCTTATATCTGTAAATATTCCTGACAGTGTGACCACAATAGAAGAAATGGCATTTGGTTTCACAGAGATCTCTGATTCCGAAACAGATGAAGTATCAACTGTTATTGTAGAAAACTTCAAGTTATCAGGAAAATGTGACGCTGCAAAAAAATATGCCGAAGATTCAAACATATCATATGAAGGTTAATGCTTAAACAGCAGCGTTAATAAAAGTATATAAATAAGGCGAATGGCATTTTGGAACTAAACCAATGCCATCCGCCTTTTTTCATTTCTGTCTCTGTGTTGTTCAAAGCTCTTTCATTCAACATAGTGTCGTATTACAAAATTTGCTTTCCTATAACAACACAGAGGATATCCCCCGCCTCTGCTTGTTAAAAGCAGAGCTTTGAATAATACTTTTTGTATTTCAATTATGCAGCAAAAATTTTTTAAAATCTGCATTTTACATCACTTTATGCCTTTGAGTCTGTCTTTTTTCAAAAGTCCGATACAATTATGAACCGGTTTTTAAAAAAAATAGTTATATAACCGTCGTTTCGCACAATTTTTATGGTATTTTTTATTTTTTATTGATTTTATTGTATTATATGATATATAATGAAAGTGTATATTACATTATCATGATCAGAGGGAGGTATACTATCATGCAGAAAAATATGTCACATAAAGCAGATTCGACTAATGCTTTCTACATTATTGACATATGCAATGGAAAAACAACGCGCGAATATAATTCACAGTTTTTAAAAATGATCGGTCTTGACGGAAACATCACCGATCTTTCCGATATGGACTTCACTGATTTTATATATAAGGACGATCTGAAAAAATACGTAATAGCAAAAAAATCCGTTTCCGAGGAAAATCCTTTCGAAAACGTAAATCTCAGACTGATAAAAATGAACCGCTCAGTAATATTTGTAAACTGCGGTATATACGGAACCACCACGACCGACGGCTACAAAAGAATCATTCATGCAATTTCTGAAACTGCCGCCGATTTTATTGACTTTGAAGATGATGCTTTTCAGTCTGTATCACCGATACTTTTCAAATTTTACATTGATGACACATTTCCTGATTACTATACCGGCAGTTTTCTTAAGCTCATCGGCTATACTGAAAGTGAGATAGCAGAAAAAAAACTGAAATATACAGATATTATTGAAAAAGATGATATAGAACATTTTGTCCATGCCATAAAAAATGCCCAGTACACAAATGACGTATCAGGCTGCACCGTAAAAATAAAAGACAAAAATTCAAAAATACACTTCATAAGCTGTTCCTTTAAAAAGCTCTCCTCTGACGACCATTATCTGGGAATAGCAAACGATGTTACAATACAAAAGGAAATCGAAAAAGATCTCAGCCAAAGCCATGAGATCATTCATGACATTACAAAAAACATCAACTGTGTCATAATGAATATCTGTATCAAGAACGGACTTCCTGAGCTTTTGTATATAAACGATACTTTCAGCTCAATGCTCGGATATTCTTCAGATGACATAAATTCAAACAGCAACGACATAGCGAGACTTTTTATCCACCCGGACGATTATTCGCTGTTCATAAATTCAATTCAGAACAAATCATCCGGTCCCGGTTTTGAATGCAGAGCCGTAAAGAGCAACAAAGAAACCATCTGGATCACAGTTTCATCATCAAAATCAGAAGCTATCGGACACGGCAGCTATATCTGTACATTCCAGGATATCAGTCATATAAAGAAAATTGAACTTGAACTTTCAGCAGGCAACGAACAGTATGCCAAAATAATCAACTGCCTTTCAGAAATTGCCTTTAAAATAGATCTGAAAGAAAAACTCCTGCAGAACTATGATATTTTCACAGAAAAATATCAGCTTCCGAAACAAATAGAAAATATGCCTGAAGGACTTTTAGAAACAGACTTGATCTCAAAAGATTCAGCTGATACATTTTACAGTGCATATAATAAGATCCTGGAGGGTTCTCCTGAAGAAACATGCGTTTTAAAGCTCGCTGAAAAAATCGGAAATTACCTCTGGGTAAAATTCTCAATGACAGCTGTTTCAGACGAAACCGGAACACCTGTCATGATCTCAGGAACAGTGTCTAATGTTTCTGAACAGCTTGCAGCTGAAGAATCGCTGTTCCATGAAGTAAACTCCTCTGCTCTTATGACGCCTCTTTCGGTAATGCAGTACATTGTTAATCTTAACGAGGGCAGGATCTTATCACATAAGCATTTCAGAGAAGACTATGCAGAAATATCGGAAGACGGTCATTTCAACGCAGCATTTCTCACGGAACTGCTGTCAGCTGTACATGATGAAGAAAAGGATATCATCTCAAAACAGCTTTCAGTTCAGAACATGTGGAATATCTTCCTTCAGGGAAGAAGCAGCACAACAATATCGTTCAGGATGCGTAACACGAGCAGAAAATATTTCTGGATCTATGCAAATATTCAGTTTGTCAAAGACAAGATCACAAATAACGTGATAGTCATGATCCATTTCAGTCAGGCTGATTTTTCAAAACAAGTCGAACTGAATATGCTGAAAAAATCAGAGCAGAACAAAGCGTCAGGTCTTTTGTCCAAGGCAATGTTCCGTGTAATGGTAAACGAATTTTTCAAAAAAGAACAGTGGAACGGAAGCCTGAACGTTCTATTCATACTTGAAATAATAGGTCTTAAAAAAATAAACAATACTCTCGGTCATGACAATGGCGAAAAAATAGTTCTTAAGATCTCCGAATATTTTCAGAGCATAAAATCCGGACTGATAATAGGCAAACTGTTCGGAGAAAGACTGATGCTGTTTGTCAAAGACGTAGAATCGTATGATGAGCTGAATCTGACAGCAAACAAGATATGTGACTGCTGTAAAGAGATCTCAGTAGCCGGAATAGACACTCAGGCACTGACTGTTCACGCCGGTGCTGCATTTGCGCCGGTACACGGAAATGATTTTGATTTACTGTTCAAAAAAGCAGAAGAAGCTCTTTCAGAATTAAATCACAGCGATCAGAACGGTTGTGTTCTTTATTCAGAAGCTCAGTCTGCCAAACCGCTTCTCGCACCACATATTTCAAAAGATCTTTCAAACATGAAAAGCTACAATGAATATATAGAAAAGATCGAACTTGTAGGCGAATTGAAAAATGCTGTCCACTCCGGACAAATATGCACATACGTACAGCCGCAGTATAATATAAACGATGAAAAATACATCAGCCTTGAAGCACTTGTCAGATGGAACCATCCACAAAAAGGCATCATGACCCCTGATAAATTCATAGGTCTCGCTGAAGAAAACGGACTTATTTCAGAAATAGATCTCTGTGTGCTCGATCAGATATGTTCATACATCAGAACACGCCTTGACAACGACATGAAAATTCTCCCGATCGCAGTAAACCAGTCCGGAACCACAGTCAAATCACCAGACTATTTTAATAAAGTAACATCAATAATTAAGAAATACAATATATCCCCGGAAAATATAGAACTTGAGATAACTGAAAAATCCATTGTAACTAACTTTAACGACTTCAAAAAAATAATATCCCGACTAAAGGATTTCGGCTTCAGAATATCCCTTGACGATTTCGGCTCCGGCTTCTCCTCCCTCGAGATCCTGTCCGAACTCCCGATAGACATCCTCAAGCTCGGTCGTAAAATCATATCCCGCGGTCTTTCCGGCGGCTCCAGACCAAAAGAAATCATCCGCACCATCGCCTCCATAGCCTCAGCTCTCAACGTCGAAGTAATCTGTGAAGGCATCGAATCCGCCGAAGAACACACCTTCATAAAAGAAATCGGCTGCACCCTTGCTCAAGGCTACCTCTTCGGCAAACCCACCCCCTGCTCCAACGCCGAACAATTCATCCACGCCTCCTAACCCCTAAACATGCGAAGCTTCAACAGCGAAGGTGCAAGGCGACCGCAAACCCCTGCGATCCCCCCTCACCCTGACACATCAACACAAATACGCGAAGGTGCAGGGCGACC
>JAZUJY010000116.1:0-11978 GCA_045643005.1 Oscillospiraceae bacterium
CTCCAAACAGAGTGGGAAGATTATATTGGAGGTATAGATTCAGACGGTCACGAACGTGAAGATAATGTAGAATTGAAAACTGATACTGTCACTATTCAGTATAATTCGGAATTGAATTCTATTACACGTTCTGATTCAATATTCCCGTATGAAGCTCCGATAACTCTCTCAGAAGCTCTGACAGAGATTCAGGAACACCTTGACAAGTCACTTGAACATAATGACTATACTGCATATATAACTCATAATGACGATACAAGGGAATATTTATCCGCTTCTGAATTGCTTGCATCAAAGACTGCTGAAATTGAAGAAAATTCAACCGCTTGGAGAATATACATTATTCCTGATATGAAATCGCTGTCCTCTATCGAATATTATAATTCGTTTGATGAAGCGAAAGCAAGATTTAATGAGCTTAGACAACAGGAATATAATGCCGAGGAAATATCATTGGAAGATTCAAAAGCAAGACTTACACTCGGTATTGAATCTGCTGATACTGCATTTGACGTTCTTCAGGTTCGTGGTAATAGAAATGTTCTTGTTGATGATTATACAAGACACGAATTAGCATTGAACGATGAAAATGCAATGGGAATTATTTCACAGGTATCAAATGAAATCGGCTTCGATGTGGTTATGAGCTTTCAAACACTTGAAAATGGTGAAATAGCCAAAAATCCTAAGTTTATTCCTTTTGAGAACTGGAACGCAGATTTTTCATTGCTCGATACTGAAATATCCGAACCAACTCAGTTAGCATTTGATTTTGAAAGTGATAGTGAAGAAAAAATTGATACAAATATCAACTTATCTGAAAAAGAAACAAGCTCAGATGAACCTGATAATACAGAAGCTGAACAAATTGAGGTTTCGGCTGACAATATTTCAGAAAATGCAGAAATAAAAGCTCCGCAGAAAAGGCACAGGGCAACTATACAAGAAAAACTGTATAAGCAGTTCACAGAACAATATCCTGATATTGCCAACGGCACACATACATATGAGCGTTACGGCAAAAGATATGATGAATATGGTGATAACGATGCATTTGAGCCATTATCTATTGAATATCTTGGTGACAACACTTATGGATTTATGACTTCATACGTTCTTAACGGCGATTTAATGCGTGACCCTGATTTCACATTCAAGCTTGACAATGAATCTAAAACACTTACCGTTTTGGAATATCAGCTTGACGGTGTACCGGGTATCGGAACAATGTATGAATATGTTCACGATGAAAACGGTAATGCCGACAAAAAACTGCTTTCTGCTCTCAGCGAAAACCTTATGCAATGTTTGCAAGTTGCAAAAGACGTTAATCGTCCTCTTACCGAATATACAGACGCAAACGGAAACAGCGTTAAAATTGATGCTAATGATAATTTAAGCGATATTGATACCGCAGAAGTTCTTGAAGATACTGCCGCTGAATCTGATACATTGGCTGAAATAGTTTACGCTGAAAATCCTACGGCGAAAATCAGAGATAACATAGCTGCTATTCGTGAATTAAAACGAATTGAAGATGCTATCGAAAACAACCGAGAACCATACTCAGATAATCAGAGGTTCTATACAAGCAAAGAAAATTCAGACCAACGCTTACGCAGCTATTGCGGATGGGGCGGTTTATCAGAAGTATTCGATGAGCGAACAAATAAATATATTGAATACAGAAATATTCTGAAAGAACTGCTTACTCCTGAAGAATACAAAGCAGCAAGTGCAAGTACGCTAAATGCTCATTACACATCGCAGAATATCATTGATTCAATGTATAAAGCTGTTAAAAATATGGATTTGCCAAGAAATGCACGAATTCTTGAACCGGCTTGTGGCACAGGTAATTTCATCAGCCGTCTGCCGGGCAGTTTAGGCGATTCAGAAATCGTTGGTGTAGAGCTTGACAGTCTGACAGCACGAATTGCAAAGCATCTGAACAGCCAAAATGACAATGTACGCATTATTGAGAGTGGATTTGAAAAAACACAGTTTGAGAATGACAGCTTTGACCTTGCAATAGGTAATGTTCCGTTTGGTGATTATAATCTTAATGACCCTGATTATGTTAACGATTGGCGTATTCACGATGCATTTTTCCGTAAGTCACTTGACAAAGTTGCTCCGGGCGGTGTAGTTGCATTTATTACATCAACAGGAACAATGGATAAGAAAAATCCGAAAATCAGAGAATATCTTGCAACCAAAGCAGAACTTATAGGTGCTATAAGACTTCCGAATAACGCTTTTGCCGCTGCCGGAACAAAAGCTTCATCTGATATTATATTCTTAAAGAAGCGTGAAAATCCATTACAGCCGTTTGAGCCAAAACCTGATTGGTGCTATACCATACCAAATGAGGACGGATTAAGAATCAACTCATACTTTGTAAAGAATCCTCAAATGATACTCGGCAAAATGGAAAAAACAACACACTATGATATGCTTACTTGTGTGCCTTTTGAAAATGCTGAACTTGACAAGCAGCTCGATGAAGCAATAAAAAATCTTAATGCAAAGATAAATGTCACAAGAAGAAATGCAACAATAAACAGAATCAGAGGAAATATTGAACCTTGGGGTAAGAATTTCACTTATCAGATTAAAGATAATAATATATATTATCGTCAAAGCGAAAATATGATTGAGCAGAAGCTTTCTGATAAAGAAAAAGCAAAAATCACAGCATTGTGCGAAATTCGTGATGTTGCTCGTCAATTGATTGATATGCAGCAAAGTACAGCAACGGACGAGATGCTTGTTCCGGTAAGAGAAAAGCTCAATAAGCTTTATGACGATTACAAAGAACAAAATGGTTTGCTTTCTACCAAAGAGGTAAAGAAGCTGTTCGGTTCTGATTCAGACTTCCCTCTCATTTTATCACTTGAAAAATATGATAAGGAAAGTAATTCATTACAAAAAGCTGATATTTTCTATCAGCGAACAGTTAATCCTACAACAGAAATCAACAGCGTTGATACTGTCGAAGAAGCTTTACAAGTTGCTCTTGACCGCAAGGGTAAGCCTGATATACCTTATATGGCTGTACTCCTTGAAAACAAATATCCTGATTACAGCATTGAACAGGTTGCTGATACAATCTGTAACGAAATGCTTGATAACGGATATGTTTTCATTGACCCTGAACAGAATTTGCCTGACACACCTTATTCGGGCATTGTAGAACGAAGCGAATATCTTTCAGGTAATGTACGAATGAAGCTTACACTCGCTGAGGAATACGCAAAGACCTCCCCTATTTATGAAAAAAACATTGAAGCTCTCAAAGAGGTTATTCCTGAAGATATAAAAGCTGAGGAAATATCTGTACAAATGGGTTGTTCTTGGATTGAGGCAGCAGATTACACTCGTTTCCTGCAACATCTCAGCGGCAGAACTGGAAATCATAACAATCGTCAATGCGATGTCACCTATTCTTCGGTTACTGGTGAATTTTCGGTGCTTAACGCCGGAAGTCAGAAAAATCTGAATGTAAATGAAAGTACAACATACGGAACAAGTGTATATAATATGTATCAGCTCGCTGAAAAGATACTTAATCAGCGAAGAATTGTTGTTATGACAGAAAAGCCGCACCCTACTGACCCTGACAAGACAGTTACAAGGACCGATGCAAAGCAAACCAAAATTGCACTTGATAAGGCAAAGCTTATTCGTGAAGAATTCAATAAATGGATATTTGCTGACCCTGAACGCAAAGCGAAATATGAACGCAAGTACAATGATATATTCAACAGCCTTGTCGGACGAGAATATGACGGTTCAAAATTGACATTTCCGGGTCTTACAACACTTAACGGCTTTGCTCTCCGTCCTCATCAGAAAAACTGCGTAGCTCGTTCAATCTACGGTGGAAACACTCTTGCGGCACACGTTGTCGGTGCAGGAAAATCAGCAGTTATGTTCACAACAGTAATGAAAAAGAAAGAGCTTGGATTAATTAACAAAGCTTGTGTTGTTGTTCCAAAACCACTTACAGAACAGACTGCTAACGAATGGCGAAAGCTCTATCCAAATGCAAAAATTCTTACAGTAACAAATGATGACCTCTCCAATGAAGCAAAAAGAAATATATTTACAGCAAGAGTTGCAACAGGTTCTTATGACGCAGTTATTCTTTCTCAGGAACAGTATGAAAAGATTCCAATGTCAAAAGAATATAGAATCAGCTATATGCAGAAAGAACTTGAGGCACTTGAAGATATGATGCGTGAACGTGCATCAGTAAGCAGAGGTAAAAAAGACTTCTCTGTTAAAGCACTTGAAAAAGCAAAAAAACAGTTTGAAGCTCGTATCGAAAAGCTTACCAATCCAAAAGCCGCAAGTCGTGCAAAAGATGATTTGCTTGAATTTGAACAACTTGGATTTGATTATCTTGTTGTCGATGAAGCTCACGCCTATAAGAACGGCTTTGTTACAACAAAAATGACTAATGTTGCAGGCGTTACTACTCGCCCATCAGGACGAGCAGAAGATATGCAAATGAAAACAGACTACTTCAACGAAAAGCTTGGTCAGGGACATATCCTTTTCTGTACCGGAACTCCGGTATCAAATTCAATGACAGAATTGTATGTAATGACACGTTATTTACGTCCTGACCTCTTAAAGCAGACAGGAGTAGAAAGATTCGATGATTGGGCGGCAACCTTTGGCAGCGTTGTTACAAAGAATCAGCAAGCGGCAGACGGAACACTTAAACTTCGTACAAGCTTCGCTAAATTCTCCAACTTACCTGAACTTATGGCAATGTACAAGGAATTCGCAGACGTTCAGAGTGCTGACAAGCTTAATTTACCTCGTCCAAAACTTAAAACAGGCAAACCGCAGATAATTAAAGTTCCTGCATCACCTGAACAGAAAGCATATGTTAAGGAGCTTGCGGAACGTGCAGAAGCAATTGCAAACGGAGTAGTTGACCCTTCTGAGGACAATCTGCTTAAAATTACCGGAGAAGCTCGTCTTATTGGTCTTGGCAATAATGCTATAAGGTCGCTGTACAACAAACGTGATGAAGAATTACCTTTCGATTTTCAGGATACAAAAGACAGTAAAGTTGATAAATGTATTGCAAATGTTGCAAAAATCTATGGCGATACAAATGAGCAAAAAGGTGTACAGATTATCTTTTCTGACATTGCTGTCAACTCAGATAACGGTAATTTCTCAGTATACAATTACATAAAAAAAGAGCTTACTGAAACATATGGAATTCCTGAAAATGAAATTATTTTTGCTCCGAAATCTGATTCAAAAGAACGTGAAAATATCTTTAAAGATATTAACAATGCTAAATACAGAGTTGTAATCGCAAGCACAGGAACACTTGGAACTGGTGCGAATATTCAGCAGAACCTCTATGCACTTCATCACATTGATGTTCCTTGGAAACCGTCAGATTTTGAGCAGCGTGAAGGAAGAATTTTACGTCAGGGAAACAATTTTGAAGAAGTAGAAATCTTCAACTACGTCACCGAGGGTACGCTTGACAGCTACTTATATCAGACAGTTACAGACAAGGCGAGATTTATTGCTCAGTTGCTTGATGATAAATGTCCGGCAAGAGTATCTGAGGACTGCGATGAAAAGGTTCTTACCTTTGGAGAAATTCAAGCTGCCGCTGAGGGAAATCCTGCATTCAAAAGACGAATTGAATGTGCAAATGAAATTGCTGAACTCACTATGCTTCGTAACGATTATGTTCACGAAACAGGTCAAATGCAAAAGAAAATTGATGAACTTCCAACTGAAATTGAACAGACAAAGGCAAGGCTTGAACGTATCAAGAAAGATAAGCAAAATTCAGCAGATTTAAAAGAATTTTCAATAAAAACTTCTGACGGAAGAATAATAGCAGACAAGAAGGAAATCAACGAATTCCTATTGAATATGGTCAACAGCAAGAATGAAAAAACTGTTATTTCAATCAATAATTTCAATGTATCGCTTGCTGTAAGTCCATTAGCAAACAATGAAATTAAATTCATTGTTCGTGGTTCAGATAACTATTCTTGTTCTGCCGGAGAAACAGAAAATGCTGATAACTATCAGCGTCTGAGCAACCTGTTTGTAAATCAGATACCTGTTCAGGAAACTAATACACAGAACAGAATTTCATTGCTTGAAAACAATTTACAACAAGCAATTGAAAGAGTTGCTGTTCCGTTCCCACACGAACAGGAACTTGAAGAAAAGATTCAGGAATTACAAGATTTAGAAAAAGAATTATCAGGTATTTCTGTTCAGCAAGATGATATTATTGATGCAGAAGAAGAACCAATAATTGAAACTGGAAAAGAAAAAAACGAGCGTGAAAAACTATATGAAGATATAGATGATAATGATATTGCTGTTATCGAAAATAATGATGATGACAATACAAACTATTCAGCTCGAACAATGTAAAATGTATAGACTGCTTTGCACAAAAAGCAGAGCAGTCTTACAAACAAGAAAGGAATGATATTTGTGATTAAAGAAGATTTTTCAGAACTGATACAGCAAGCTCGTCACGCAGATTTACTTAACTATTTTCAATCGAGTGGATATACAATTGAGAAAAAAAGCAGCAATTATTATGTTGCTGAATATCCGGGACTTTGCATAAAACCCGAAAGAAATCAATGGTATCACCACTATACAAACACAGGACGAACAGACAACTCTGTTGATTGTTTAACACTTGTTCTCGGCAGAAATTTCAATCAGGCAATATACGAATTAACCGGACAGGATATTTCAAATTATCGTTCCTCTGATTATTCAAAAAGTAATCCTCCTCAGTACACAGCACCTCCGAAATTTATTCCGTCTGAATCGGAAAAAAAGGAATTAAAAATGCCCGAAGCTTCTCCAAATATGAGAAGATTATTCGCTTATTTTTGTCAGACAAGAAAAATACCTTCATCAGTTATAGAAGAACTGGTTCACGCAAAACTATTATACCAATCACAGAATACTGTGAACACAAAAATCAATGGAGTATCACAAACTTTTCATAATGCAAATGCAGTTTTTGTACATAGAAATTCTGACGGAAAAATAGTTGGCGGAGAAATTCAAGGTATCAATTCATATAAGAGATACAAAGGAGTTGCAAGCGGAACTGGAGATAGTGCATTTACTTTTACTCCTGTTCCATCAAAGGACGGAAAAGTGAAACGTGCATATATTTTTGAAAGTGCAATAGACCTTATGAGCTTTTATTCTTTCTGCAATAAGAATAAAATTGAGGGTGCAATGTTTGTATCAATGGCTGGTCTTAAACCTACTGTTCCAAAGCAACTTGAAGCCGAGGGAATACAAATTATTTCTTGCGTTGATAATGATGATGCCGGACGAAAATTTGAATCTGAAAATGGCTTTGTTCGTTCTGAGGGAGTAAAAGAATATCTTGATAAACAAGGATTTAAAGACTGGAATGAAATGTTAGTTTTCAAAGCAGAAAATGCTGAAATTGATGTGGTTAAAAATGACAATTTAAACATTGACACAAACGAAAATACACACAGTTATTCAAGGAGCAGATAACAATGGCTGATGAAAGAAAAAAAGCCGGAACAGTTAAGATGATTCTATCAAAACCTTTTTTCAATGCCGTTGCAAAAGTAGTTACAGAATTTGCAGAAGATGATAACAGATATAAAGATTTTGCAATATATCTTAGGAACAAATTCATCAAGCATTCAAGAGTTTTTACAGCAGATGATGAAGAAAATATCATCGTTCATTTGTATAACAATGAAGCTGAACTGCTTATAAAAATGCTTGCGATTTATGTAACTGCAACAAGCAGCATTGAAACAGATTTGTATTCTGAAATAGCAAAAACGAAACTTAAGATTGAAGAATAAAATCAGAGGGGTTTGGGGATTTATCCCCTATTGCGGAGCAATGCTATTATACAAGATATATCTGCCAATTATACGGCGGATATATCAGAATAGCAGCCGTCAAGGTCGCAGACCTTGCCCAATCTGTTTTTTGACTCTTGTCAAAACAGATATTGGGTAAAACAATCCAAAATGACATAACACACTACTTTTGAGTGAAAAACTCACCGATACCGAATACTTTACTGAAAAAGAAGATGAGAAAATGAATAAGCTGAGTATAAGCTTTACACTCGGAAAACAAAGCAAACCGAATCAAGTAAATATAAAGCATAACAATAGAGAATTTGTTGCTAAAAACGTAAATTCTGACAGAATTAAGGATAATGTAACATACATCGCACAAGATGTTACAGAAGCCTACGAACAGCTATTCGGAGAAGCCCTTGAAAAATATAACGAAAAGCAAACAAGAGCTGATAGAAAAATAGAAAACTATTATGAACATATAGAAAAAAGCAAACGTGAAGAATCTTTCTATGAAGCTGTCGTACAATACGGCGATGTAGAAACAGCTCCTTGTGGAAGTGTAAATGGAGAAAAATGCAAACAAATGCTTGATACCTATTTCAAAGAATTTAAAAAGCAAAATCCAAATCTTTATGTGTTCAACGCAGTATTGCATATGGATGAAGCAAGTCCACATCTTCACATTGATTTCATTCCGTTCTACACCAAAGGACGCACCAAAAGTTTGAGTAAAGGTGTGTCAATGAAAGCCGCATTAATTGAAGAAGGTTTCAATCCACAAAACAATAGAATCAATCAACTTGTTGCTTGGGAAGAAAGAGAACGTCAGACTATGGAAAAGGTTCTTAATGCTTATAATTTTGTTCGTGACGATAAGAACACAAAGCATAGACATATGGACGTTGAAACTTATAAAAGCTACAAGGACGATATGAAAATCTTATCGAGATTTAAAGAAAAACTTAATGCAACATCTCAGGAAATTCAGGCTAATGATTTCAAGAGAAAAATATTCGCTCTTGAAAATGAAAATAGAAATCTGAAAGAGCAGAAGCACTCACCTTACAAAGCTTTCTACTATTCCTCTCCTGAGAAACAAGCTTTTGTTCAGGCTGAACTTGACAAGCTTGGTATCCCCTATCGTGAAACAGATAACGGATTTGAAGCACAAGAATTTTTTGTTGACAGCATAAGAAAAATAGAAAAAGATTTTAAAGCTCCGAATACAACAGCTCGTGAAAAACTTCGTAACGATATTGACAGATTGCTTATGCAGTCCAACAGTTTTGATGAGTTTATTTTGAGATTACAAAAAGAGAAGTATGAAGTAAAGAGAGGTAAATATATAGCAGTCAAACCTCAATATGGTACAAACTTCATACGTTTGAAATCTCTCGGTGAACAGTACAGCGAATATGCGTTAACAAATCGCTTGAATGCAAAGAAAAAATACGAACATAACCTTAACGAAAAAATAAACGAAACTCCAAAGGAAGAAACATCAAAATTAATTGTGCTGAAAACAATGCAATTCTATACTGTATCATTTGCTAAAGGTGGTTTGCCAATGCGGAAACGCAATAAGCAAAGACCTTACGCTTGGACAAATGACAGCGAACTTGACAAGCTGACAGAACTTAATGAGAGAATTAATACCGGTGCAACTATTGACAGCTTGAAGAAAGAATTTGAAGCTCTTGAGTATACTGTTTCTGAAAAAGAAAATGAACTTGCAAAATCAAAAAAAGATTTGAAAGCTTTTTATGATTTAAAAGAAAAAATCGAGATTATTTTTGAAAATAAAAAATCTGATAAATTTACAAGAGCAGAAGCTGAAAAAACATTGAAAATCTATCCGAGCATTACCCGAAACAATTACAAAAATATTGATACACTTATTGATAACGAAATTCAGGCACAAGCTCAGATTGAACGTGATTTGAAGATAGAAAATGAAAATCTGAAAAGCACTTCTGATTTACTTTCTACGGCTGAAAAAGTATTTGGTGGTACTTATGTTCAATCGCTTGTTGGTGACGAAAGACAAAGGCGTGAATCTGATATAATTCCAAATGGATTTAAGTCTGTAAATTGAGGAGAGAATTATTATGCAAGTAAAAAAATATTCAGCAACAGTATTAAAATATATCGTTATACTCACAATGACAATAGACCACATTGCATACTGCTTTGTACCGTTCAACACTCCTCTGTTTTATATTATGAGAGTAATCGGAAGATTAACAGCACCAACAATGAGCTTTTTTATCGCAGAGGGATTTTTTTACACTCATAGCAAGAAAAAATATCTGATTCGTATGACAACATTTGCATTAATATCTCAGCCGTTCTATTTCACAGTTGACTTTTGCAGACTTCCTCAATCAGCGTTTGAATTCTGCACAAATCTGAATGTTATGTTTAATTTTGCGGCAACTATATTGCTTCTGATTCTGCTCACACAAAAGAAATTTTCATCACTATATGCAGTTCCAATAGCATTATGTGTGTTTATATCAAGCATAAGCGATTGGTCAATTATTATACCGATATGGACAATGATTTTCTACTTTTTCAGGAAAAACAATAAGCTCAAAACGCTCTTGTTCTTGTTGGCTTCGATTCTCTTTACAACAATAAAAAACTTCAATGTTCTTTCATCAGTTACATTCCAATACGCAGTAGTCCTCACACCCTTATTGCTTATGTTTTACAATGGAGAACGTCAAAAAACTTTATCCGCTTTGAAGAAAAAAATAAATAAATGGTTCTTTTATATTTATTATCCATTGCATTTAGCAGTTATTGCATTTATTATTATAATAAAATAATATAGCGGAGCTTTTCAGCTCCGCTTTGTTTAGTTTTTAACTTATTCAGTTCTGCACCTGATTGATAACACAATTACTGTTATAATCTTGACATTTGACGAAAAAAAGGGTATAATGTAATATGTTATATTATATGCAGAAATGCATGAATGGAGGTTAAAATGAAAGGGAAATTTTTTAAAAAAGCAACGGCAATGTTGAGTACAGTTGCAATGTTGCTGACGTATGCGGATTTTTCCGCAATTGATTTTCCGGTTCACGCTGAGGATCCTAAAGCTCCGCGCACAGTACCTTTTGATGCGAACCATAACGGTGATATTGATTCTGATGATGAATTTGGTTGGTATGAAATTGATTCTGCTGAGGATCTGTACTGGCTTGCAGAGCGTATAAACAGTAGTCAATGGATTTTGGAAGAAAAGTACTTCCTTAAAAATGATATCACTGTAAACCTAAACGTTCTTACTGAATCAGGTGAGCTTAACAGTGATAAAGCCGCTAGCTTTAAAGAATGGACACCTATCGGCATAGATAAAAGTCACAATTTTTGGGGTACATTTGACGGAAATAATAAAACGATAAGCGGACTTTATTATAATAGTGAGGAAAAAGATCAGCTTGGATTATTTGGAGACTGTTTTAATGCAACAATAAAAAATGTTACCATTGCTGACAGCTATTTCAAAGGAAGAAATCAAGTCGGCGGCATCTGTGGCTGGGATGAGGGGAGTACAATTGAAAACTGCCATAACACAGGTACAGTTGAAAGCGTAGGTGAAAGCGGACTTAACGGCAAAGAAATCGGTGGTATATGTGGAAGAAGTGATAGCGGAATTGAAATTAGCAATATTATAAACTGTCATAACTCCGGTGTTGTTAAAGGTAATTATAACGTTGGTGGTATTTGCGGATATATATCCGGTTGTTGTATCACAAACTGTTATAATGATGGCGAAATTACTTGTGCGCATGAGGGAGTCGGAGGAATATGCGGAACTGGTAAGACTGCAACAGAGCCAACCACAATTAAAAACTGCTATAATACAGGTAAAGTTAATTGTATTTATGATAGTGAACATGCCGGAAATTGTAATGCCGGCGGTATCATCGGATTTTTTTCTTTTTGGAATAATACGCCTGATGTTTTAAATTGTAAAATCGAAAACTGCTATAACACAGGCAAAATTACAGGTAATATTAGTAAATGGGTCGGAGCTTGCTGCGGACGTACTGACAATTTAGAAATAAAAAA
>JAZUJY010000117.1:0-8413 GCA_045643005.1 Oscillospiraceae bacterium
TCTGGCAGTTTTTGCACTTCCACCGGCGGAATCTCCTTCGTCTATGAAAATTTCACAGTTTTAAGGTTTCTTATCGGAACAGTCTGCAAGTTTGCCGGGAAGAGCCATTCCCTCAAGTGCCGTTTTACGACGTGTAAGGTCGCGAGCTTTTCTTGCTGCTTCCCCTGCGCGTTGCGCGGGGATCGATTTTTCGGAAATTTGCTTGGCAACCCCAGGGTTCTTTTCAAGGTAATAAGTAAGCTGCTCGCTTACAACAGAATCAACAGCCGCTCTTGCCTCGGAATTACCAAGCTTCTGTTTTGTCTGACCTTCAAACTGAGGTTCCTCAATTTTAACGGATACTATTGCTGTAAGACCTTCTCTTATATCATGGCCGGTAAGATTTGCTTCGGAATCTGTAAGCATCTTTGAATTTCTGGCATAATCATTGAAAGTCTTTGTAATGGCATTTCTAAATCCCGTTAGATGAGTACCTCCTTCGGGAGTCGTAATATTATTTACAAAAGAAAATACACTTTCGTTAAAGGAATCATTATGTTGCATTGCTACTTCAACATATACATTATTCTGTTTTCCTTCAAAATACAGAACATCCTCATACAGAGCAGTCTTACTTCTATTGAGATATGTAACAAATTCCTTTATACCGCCTGCATAATGGAATACTCTCTCGTTAACTTCCTCGCCTCTTGTATCTTTTAAAACAATTTTGAGATTCTTGGTAAGGAAAGCCATTTCACGAAGACGATTTTTGAGAGTATCAAAATCAAATACCGTCTCCTCAAAAATAGTATCATCGGGCATGAAAGTAACCGTTGTTCCGGTTGTTGCTTCATCGCAGGTATCTATTACTTCAAGTTTTTTAACAACTTTACCTCTTTCATAGCGCTGCATATATACTTTGCCGCCCTGGTATATTTTAACTTCAAGCCAATTTGATAAAGCATTAACTACAGATGCACCAACACCGTGAAGTCCTCCGGATACTTTGTATCCGCCGCCGCCAAATTTACCGCCGGCATGCAAAATCGTAAATACAACTTCTACGGCCGGTATTCCGGCTTTATGGTTAATTCCTACGGGAATACCACGCCCGTTATCGACAACAGTAACGGAATTATCGGGATTAATTGTAACTTCAATAGTATCACAGTAACCAGCAAGCGCTTCATCAACCGAATTATCAACTATTTCATAAACAAGATGATGAAGACCTCTTATTGATGTACTTCCGATATACATACCGGGACGTTTTCTTACAGCTTCAAGACCTTCCAGTATCTGAATCTGATCGGCACCGTATTCTCCGTCA
Organism: Oscillospiraceae bacterium; assembly: GCA_045643005.1. GTDB lineage: Bacteria > Bacillota > Clostridia > Oscillospirales > Ruminococcaceae > HUN007. The sequence continues at coordinate 1,313 of JAZUJY010000117.1, forward strand.
ACTTCATAATTTTCAACATTTTCAGATTTAAGCTCTTCGCTCATATTTTTCCTCTTTCTAGTTTTCTCTAACTACTTTTCCACCGCCGACTTTAAATATTTTATTTACCTGAAGTCTGCCGTTAATAAATTCATCAAGACCTGTACATGTTACAATTGTTTGAATATTTCCAATGCAATTAAGCAGGTAATTCTGACGGTTTGAATCAAGTTCCGATAATACATCATCAAGAAGAAGTATCGGTGTATTTCCGGTTAAATTCTGAACAAGTTTAATTTCAGACAATTTCAGAGATAATGCAGCAGTTCTCTGCTGACCTTGAGATCCGTATTTTTTGGAATCCATATCATTAATAAAGAATACAAAATCGTCTCTGTGCGGACCTACGGATGTAAGTTTATATTTGATATCCTTTTCTCGGTTTCGCTTAATCTTTTGCGAATACTCCATAATTTCTACATTTGGCTCATATTTGATAAGGAGTTTTTCCTTATCTCCCGTAAGACTTTTATGAATATCGTAAATGATTTCATTCAACTGATTAATAAACAGAGTTCTGCGATCTATTATTTTTGTTCCGAGAGAGATTAACTGCGAATCCCAAACATCAAGTGTATCCGTAAGTTCGGGATGATATGTTATTTCCTTTAACAGATTATTTCTCTGATTAACAATTTTGTTATAACTGGTGAGATTGTACAGATATACCTTATCAAGCTGACAAAGCTCCGAATCCACAAATCTTCTTCGGTCCGAAGGACCGTTTTTTATAATTGATAAATCCTCCGGTGAAAATAATATTACATTTACGACACCCATAAGCTCTGCAGCTTTCTTAAGTTTCATGCCGTTAATTGCAATTCCCTTTGATTTGTCGGTTCTTAAATGAATATCAATCTGGTAATCCACCTCATTTTTATCAAACAAGCATCTGATATGACCTTCCTGATTACCGAATCTGACTATTTCTTTATCTTTGCTGCCTCTGTGCGATTTTGTGGTACTGCATAAATATATTGATTCGAGTACATTTGTTTTACCCTGAGCATTATCTCCGTACAGAATATTTACACCTTTATCAAAATCAATCTGCACATTTTCATAATTTCTGTAATTATTAAGTTCAAGTGATTTTATGTACATATCAAACCTCTGTAAAATAATTTAGTATTAGAATTATTTTTCCGTAATAATATATTCTTCACCATCAAATAAAATAATATCTCCGACTACCAGTTTTTTGCCGCGTTGAGTTTCTGTCTCATTATTTACCATAACAAGACCTTCATTAATTACACATTTTGCATCAACACCCGATTCAACAGCACCGGCAAGCTTGAGAGCCTGTCCGAGTTTTATAAAATCATCCCTAATATAAATTGATTTCATGACAGCCTCACTAATTTACGAAATTAACCGGTAATACAAGATATAAATATGATTCATCATCATTTTTTATGATACACGGAGCTTTTGGATTAACCATATAAAGAGTAACAGTTTCATCATCAATTACTTTAAGTGCATCAATAAGGAACTTAGGATTAAATCCAATCATTATATCTTTTCCGGTTTTATTAATATCAATGTCTTCATTCATAGAACCAATACTTGAATTGATTTTTAATTGAACATTATTTTCAACGACATCAAAAATAATAGGTTTTTTATCTCCCTCTTTAACAAGCAAAGTAGCACGGCCTATCGAATCAAGAAGCATTTTCTTATTTATATCAAATTTTGTTTCATAATCATTTGATATCATCTGATCTATTCTGAAATATGTTCCCTCAATAAGTCTTGATACAACTGTTGTAGTATCAAATTCAAAAATTACATGATTTTCTGTAAAATAAATCTCTACATCTTTATCAACATCTCCCGGAATTATCTTTGAAATTTCAGATAATGTCTTTCCGGGAACAATTGCTTTTACTTCATCATAACTGTTTTTAAGAGTAATATTTCTTACCGATATTCTGTGACCGTCAAGTGATACAACCTTAAAACTGTCATTTTTAATTTCAAAATACTCACCTGTCATTATTTTATTTGTATCATTTTCAGATACAGAGAATAATGTCTGCTTTATTACTTCTTTTAATGAAAACTGTGATATTTCTATAGGATTAGGTTTTTCAATATCAGGAAGATATGCAAATTCTTCAGATGATCTTCCGGCAATATTAAAGTTTGATTTTCCGCAACTTATATGAGTAAGAAAATCTTCATTACAGTCAATTGTTATTTCATCATCCGGAAGACTTCTTACAATATCAAAAATTATTTTTGCTTCCAAAGCAATTTGTCCTGCAACAAGAACATCACCTTCAATATATGTTTCTATTCCAAGATCCATATCATTTGCAGTAAGCTTTATTCCGTCTTCATCAGATGTAAATAAAATACATTCAAGAATTGTCATTGATGATTTTGAAGGAACTGCTTTCATAACAGTATTTATTCCTGACAGTAAAGAGGATTTTAAACATCTTATTTTCATTTCAATTCTCCTTTAAAAATGATGGACATTATATATAAATATATTAAATTAATTTTATTAATTATATTAATGCCTGTGAATTTGTTATTAACTGTTGTAAACCCATAAAATAAAGGATTTTTTATTCTAAAAAAGTTGTTGATAAAAATGGATTAAGTGTTAATAAATGGTGAGTTATCCACTTAATATGATTTTATCTTATTAATTATTGTTTCAATTGTTCTTTTGGTGACTTCATCATTTTCTATTAAATCAGTTATAGCTCTTTCACCGTGGATAACAGTTGTATGATCTCTTCCGCCAAGAACAGCAGCTATTTCACTATATGTTCCGGCTGTTAAAAATCTTCCGAGATACATTATTATATGTCTTGGTCTGACAAGTTCCTTATTACGTTTACTTGAAATAATATCTTCTCTGTTAACAGAAAAATGATCACATACTACATTTATTATTTCATCAAGCGTAATTTTTGATGGTGAATTTGGAGATACAATATCTTTAAGCGCTTCTTTTGCAAGATTTATATCAATTGTTCTCTTTTCAAGTCTTGAAAGTGCATCAACTTTTTTAAGTGCTCCTTCAAGTTCTCTTATATTTGATTTAACATTATTTGCAATATATGTAAGTACTTCATTATCAATGTTCAAAGACTCAGCTTCAGTCTTCTTTTGAAGAATTGCCATTCTTGTTTCATAATCAGGAAACTGAATATCAACAATAAGTCCCCATCCAAATCTTGAAGTAAATCTTTCTTCAAGGACATCCATATCCTTTGGAGGTTTATCTGAAGTAATAATTATCTGTTTTTTCTGCTCATATAACTGGTTAAATGCGTGGAAAAATTCTTCCTGAGTTGAGTTCTTTCCTATTATAAATTGAATATCATCTATTAACAGAACATCAAGACTTCTGTATTTTTCTTTGAATGCTGTTGTTTTTTCGGGAGGTGTTCCTTTTCTAACGTTTTCAATAACTTCATTTGTAAATTGTTCACTTGTTGTATATAAAACGTTAGCATCCGGATTTTGATCAATAATATAATGACCTATTGCCTGCATCAGATGAGTTTTACCAAGACCGACTCCGCCATATATAAATAATGGATTATATATTTCACCGGGATTTTCGGAAACAGCTACAGCACTTGCATGAGCAAGTCTGTTATTACTTCCTACAACAAATGTATCAAAAGTATATTTTTGATTAAGATTTGATTGTTCATATTTAAGTATTTTATTTTGAGAAGTTTCTTCTTTGGTATTTTTTGATTTATTTATTTCATCTTCTGAAATAATTACTATTTCAAGCTGGTCGTTAAAACTTCTTCCTAATGCTTCATTTATAGAAACTTTAAAGGGAGTGTAAAACTTCTTATTAATAATGAAGATAGACTGTGCCAATTCTTTTGGTGTAACAATATATACAGTATTATCTTTTATTTCACCGAGTGTGAGAGGATCAATCCAGGTCTTATATGAAATATCAGGTACTTCATATTCAATTCTTATTGATTCTTTTATATCATTCCATTTTTGCTTTAATTCTTCCATCAGACTGCACCAAAATAAATAAATTTTTTCTAAAAAAATATATATTACTACATATGACAATACTAGAATACAGTTTACTACAAAATAGGCTAAAATTCAATGAAAATAGGTCAAATTTTGTCTAAATATAGTATTTTGCTTTTTTGTTTATTTTTTCACTGTTTTTTTAAAATAAGGGCAAATAAAAGGTGTATAAACGTATATAGTTTACATATCTATATTTCCATAAATAAAAAAAATAATGTTTAATAACGTTTCACATGATTGTGATATCAACAACATTTTTATTTATTTTATGGGATTTTTTACTATTTTATGTATAGTTATCCACATCATTTTTAAAAGATATTCACTTTTTATCCACATTGTGTGGAAAAAATTATGTTTACTATCAGTCATAGAATGCCTAAATTTCAACTTTTCCTTGACAATACATATTCTTTTTAATAGAATGGATTTTGACGTTTTCCAATGACATACGTTATTTATATTTTTAATATTGTATGATAAGGAGGTGTTTTGAATATGAAAATGACATTTCAGCCTAAAAAGAGACAGAGAGCTAAAGTCCATGGGTTTAGAAGCAGAATGAGTACTCCCGGCGGAAGAAAAGTTTTAAAGTCCAGAAGAGCTAAGGGAAGAAAGCAGTTATCAGCATAGACCGCATTTATGTGGTCTATTTTGTTAATTGCGGACTTATTATTTTTTGACAGAAAAAAATATTATGATTTTTACAAATAAGTTACGCAGTAATCAGGATTTTTCAAAGGTATATACAGAGGGAAAATCTAAAGCAAATAAATATTTAGTTATTTATGTCAGGGAAAACGGTGAAGATTTTAACAGACTTGGAGTTTCTATAAGCAAAAAAGTTGGAAACTCGGTTTACAGACATTATTTTAAAAGATGTGTTAAAGAAAGTTACAGGCTACATGAAGAATTGTTCAATAGTGGTTTGGACATTGTAGTATTAGCGCGTCAGGGCGCAAAAGATATCAAGTATAGTGATATCGACAGTGCATTTATGCATTTGATGAGAATACATAAGGTTTGTTTGTAATTAAATTTTTTATAGATTAATTTAATATGAAGAAATTTTTACTTGGTGGAATTAAGTTCTATCAAAAATATATTTCACCTTACAAAAGAACAAAGTGTCCTTATTTCCCATCTTGTTCTCAATATGGTTATGAAGCTATTGAAAAATACGGTCCTGTAAAAGGATTAATTCTTGCCATATGGAGAATTCTCAGATGTAACCCTTTTTCTAAAGGTGGTTATGATCCCGTTCCCTGATGCAGTTTTAGGAGGATTATAATTTGAATAGTGTGTTACTTACACAGTACGACGGTAAGATATTAGGTCCTATAGCAAAATGGATATTAGGTCCTATTATTAATGTTATCTTTGTTGCTATTGATAAAATAGGAATTCCAAACATTGCTCTTACAATCATACTGTTTACAATTGTTATGAACATGTTGCTGCTTCCTCTTACTATTAAGCAGCAGAAGTTTTCAAAACTTTCAGCAAAAATGAATCCTGAGATTCAGGCAATTCAGGCAAAATACAAGGGTAAAAAAGATCAGGCTTCTATGGCTGCAATGAATGAAGAAACTCAGGCAGTTTATAAGAAGTATGGTGTTTCTCCTTCCGGTAGTTGTGTATATCTTATTATACAGATGCCGATATTGTTTGCACTCTACAGAGTAATTTATAATGTTCCCGCATATGTAACAAAAGTAAAAGAAGTATTTCTTCCTTTTGTTAATGAGTTTATTACAAAAGCAGGTTCTCTTGAATTTATTCAGAATACTGAAAACTTCAAGGATGCTGTTCAGTTTACAAAACAGTTTTCGAATGAAGCTTTCAAATATACTGCAGGCGGCGACAATACTTATGTTATAAATACTTTTATTGATGTATTAAACAGAGCGTCTACAACAGAATGGTCCAGAATTGTTGAAAAATATCCCGATCTTGCTGATTTATGCAATAACTGTATTAATACTTTTTCAAAGTATAATAATTTCTTAGGACTTAATATTGCCAATTCACCTAAGTTTTATGTGATGGATTTCATTTCAAATAAGGGATCTGTTCTTTTGGCAATAGGTGCAATTCTTATTCCTGTTTTTTCGGCATTAACTCAGTGGTTTAACACAAAACTTATGCCTCAGACGAATTCTGATTCAAACGGAAATCCTCAGGCGGATCAAATGGCTGCAACAATGAAGTCAATGAATGTTATGATGCCCCTTATGTCTTTGGTATTTTGTTTTACTGTTCCTATAGGTCTTGGTATTTACTGGGTTGCAAGTTCTGTAGTTCGTAGTATTCAGCAGATTTTTATCAATAAACATATTGATAAAATCGATTTCGATGAACTTGTTGCAAAAAATACCGAGAAAATGGAAAAGCAGATTGAAAAGAAATCCGGTGTTACCGGTTCTGCACTTAATCAGGCAGCAAGAATGTCTACAAAGACTCTTTCCGAAAAGAGTAATTCTTCTAAAATGAGTGATAAGGAAAGAGAAGAAGCAATCAAGAAATCTACAGAGTATTATAACAAAGGTTACAAAGCAGGAAGTCTTGCCTCAAAAGCAAACATGGTAAGACAGTATAACGAAAAGAACAATAAATAATTTGGAGGATATCATGGAATTTATTGAATTTACAGGTAAGACTGTTGATGATGCAATTACAGAAGCCTGCCAGAAATTTACGATTACAAGTGACAGACTTGAATATGAAGTAGTTGAAAAAGGTACATCAGGTATTTTTGGTTTTGCTGCAAAGCCTGCAGTTATTAAGGCAAGAGTATTTGATCCGAATGCACCGAAGAAAGAAGCTTCTGTTGAAGTTAAGAAAGAAGAAGTTAAAGAGGAAAAAGTTACTGTTTCAGAAGAAGCAGAAAAGAAGGAAGCATTTGTTCCCGCAGCCGATCCTAAAGAATTTCTTTCTAAAGTATTTGCAGCTATGAATATTGAAGCAAATATTGAAGTTAGTACCAACAACGAAGAAATGAATATTGAATTGTCCGGT
>JAZUJY010000118.1:0-87754 GCA_045643005.1 Oscillospiraceae bacterium
TCATATTACGGGATAGGTGTATATTTTTGTGCTGTAATATTATGGTAATTATCTTGAATTTGATTTTTGAAATTCGATTTTTTCAAAATTATGAATTATTTACTTAGCTATGGTGCTTGATGAATAATTCGGGATAAATATAATAATTATGAATAAACAGTTTAAGAGAAAAAGTATTTGTGAGATTCTTAATTCATAAAAATATCCGAATACTTTCTGGAAGTACAGAGGATCATGATTTTATTTGTTATGATAATGATAATATTTACAAATGCTGTGTTGATGAAAACAAATATGAAACAATTTTTTCTAATACGTAAACCGTTATATAACGTCGGATACCACAAAACTATCAGTATAGTTTTTAAGTGATATCCGATGTTTTTTTGTAAAAATATATTTATGTCGATTGAATTTTGCATTAGTATATATTCTGAATGATCAGACAGAAATATTCACTTATAACCATTGAACATAATTACAAATTGTGGTATACTTTAATCAGTATTTTTAATAAAAAAATTATATAAATAAGAATAAATGAAAGAGGTGCAATATTAATGGGAAAAACATTTATGCTTTTCGGAAGAAACTATGAGGTCACTGATGCAAGAAACAACTATTTTGATCTCAGAAGGATATGCTGCAGTATTTCCGAGGGGGTTGCAGAAGACTATCTTATGCGTTTCCACGACATGATAAAAGGCGAATCAGATATCAGAAACAAGATAAAGGAGCTGGCTCTTCAGGTAATTGCCATTCCGGTAGAAAGCATTCTGTCTGTTTATCTTTCAAGAAATTATTATAATATTTCGGCACAGCAGATAAGTGAACAGATCATGAAATCTGATGATTTCACCATGGAATACAAAAAGGTTATGGGTGCGATCGATGAAATACAGAGAATCGCCTATGAGGAAAAGTACAGAAGAAAATTAAGAAAGGAAAACAGAGCATACTGGTATGCAGTCGGAGGAGGGATCGGCGATTCGATAAGAAGCGGGATCTCTGCAGGTGTGCTGAATGCAGGTTCAGGTCTTGTACATGATGCGGTAAACTGCATAGGAAATTCACATACTGATTCAGTAAAGGCCAGAAGATTGAGATGTCTTTATTCGAGCAATGATACAGTCATGAATCTCGCAATGGGACTTGAGAGAGCGGTAAGAAATTATTTTATTGTAATGGGTGCCACACTTCATGACAAAATGGGATTTAAGATACACTGGATATACAGGAGCGATGTTCAGGAAGCGGATACTATCTTCAGAAATGTCGGAAATCCTGTTCTCACTGATGAGCAGAGAAAAGAGATCCTTTTTAAGACGCTTTCACTTGATCCGACAAATCCGGTTTTCTATGACTTTATATTCAGAAACTATGGACTTGAAGAAAAAAGAGCTGTCTGCGGTATAGCAGAATACTTTATGATCGATATTGATCTTACAGTCAGCGGCTATATCATTGACAGAGTAGGAATTGATCCGAACCGAAAGGAATACACCTTAGATGAAATAAAAAATCTCAAAAGCTCAGTTCAGACTGTCATGAAGGAACTTGGCGTAACGAGAAATACGCTTCTTTCAGAAGCAGAAACACTTGAGTATCAGATCACGATCAACTCTTTTTCGGATATTGTTGAAAACAGTCACTCGGCAGATGAACTTTGCGAGATTAAAAATAAAATGATCGGAAGTATTCTTGTTGTCAATGACAAAAATGATTTCAGCGATATCATAGATGAGAAAATCACGGAGCTGAAGACATATGACGGTATCCTGTTTGAAACACAGAGTGAGGCTGAGAGACACAGCAAGCTTGACGGTGAGGTTGCTGCAGAGATCACAAGTATCGAGGATACGGCATCGATACCGCAGGTAAAGGAAAAGATCGCTTCGCTCGGCCTTGTTCCGCAGATCGCGGATAAGCTTATGAACATGGCTGTTGAAAAGGATAAGTTTCTGAGAACCTACAGTGGGATCCTTTTTGATACCCAGGATGAAGCCAAAAGAAATGAAAGTGTGTTTAACGAGATATCTTCAGAGATACTGACAGCACAGGAAGTTCAGAAAATATTTGATCTTCAGGAAAGGATCGGTTCATCCGGTGTACATTCAAAAATATCAGATGAGCTTACAAAAATGTCAAATGACAGAAGGCTCGAAATCGAAAAAAGAATGCTTGCCGAAATTATGCCGGATGATCTTTTTAATACTGAAACAGAGCAGCTTCTTGAGGTTGAGGAAAAGGTCAAAAATCTTTCATTTATAAAAGAACTTGAGGATGATGCACTTTTCAGGCTTAATGATGCAAAGACTTTCAGACAGTATATCAGACAGATAAGATGCTATGACAGTATTTTTCATGATGCTCATCATGCTGTACTTGAGTGCAGATATTATGCTGACAAGCTTGCAGGACGTGAGGAAAGCGTTCTTTATCAGAAGACAATGGATTTTATTATGAACAACCTGTCAGCAAGCCTGAAAAATGATTATATTACCCCATGCTGTCATTCAGTTTCATCGGCGGAAAAAGCATTCAAGGCTATGGGCTTAGGCAGCAAAATAACCATATGTTCACCTTCATGTCAGCCGAATGATCCGAAATTTTCAGGCTTTAAAATAAATAAATATGAACTTCCGTTTTTCAGATACACGGTAGGCTCTGAATCCGATCTGCTGTTTACGACTGCCAGTCTTTACTGTAAAACGAAAAAGAGCTTTTCTGTTTTTGATCTTTCAGAGAATATCACCATAACGGAAACACTGTCATTCCCGGGCGGAAATGTTGAGCTTTCACAGAAAGACCAAAAAAATTCCATGTTCTTTCTGACAAAAAAGACTGTATCTTCTGTCAGGGAAAACCTGAGCAGGATCATTTCAGAAGCAGCCAGATATGCCGGAAATATTTATGAAAAAACTGATTCTCTTAATGTATATGATATATACCTTAAAATTATCATGAGTCATGAAGACGATCCGGATTTTATAAGAAAATGTGCAGAATGCGGTTCAAAACTCGGACGTATGCCGATAGAAGCTGACGAGGAATCAATAAACCTGATCCGCGAGTTCGAAAAGGAAAAAATAGAATATAACGGAGCGGTGTATTATTCATCCGAGGATGCCATGAAAGCCAGGAATGAGTATAACAGAGCAAGAGAGATATTCATGAATACTGACAAAGAGAATACGCAGTCGATACAAAATTCTCTTGAAGCACTCAGGGAATACAGCTCTGAAGCAGCAGGTGAGTTTACAAATATTCTTTCTTCAAAGCTTTGCGAAATAGATGAAAAAAGCAGAACAGTTGACGGCATTCTGTATCCTGATAAGGAAGAGGCAGAAAAAGCAGAGACAGAATTTTCCGAGATCATGCAGATAATGAACAGCGTAAACAAAGACGATGAAGAGTCTGTCAGAAATGCACTTGATTCATTAGCCGGAAGAAATACTGCTCTGTCTGACAAGTATATTGAAAAGCTCAACAGAATGCTTCTGACCTACGATGTTGAATACAGAACATACAAGGGAAAGGTTTGCGATACCAGAGAGCAGGCTGACACACTTCGCAGTGAAGAGGAAATGATAAGGGAGATCATGTCGAAAGTTTCTTCAAAGGAAGAAAAGTCAATGCTTGAGGCTAAAGAAAAGCTTGAAAACATGACATCTGAGCTGAAGGATGAACCACTGAAAAAAGTTGATTCAATGCTCGCAGAATATGACAGAAAACAAAGAACGTTTGAAAAACATGAATATTCCACTCGTGAAGAAGCTGAAGAGGCAAAGAAAACGTCTGAACAAATGATCAGCATCATGAATGCTGTTAATGCAAAGGATGAGCAGGATGTTCTGAGAGCACGTGATGAGATAAACAGTATGCGTTTTGATGAACTAAAGGAGCCTCATCTGAAAAAACTTGAAAAATATCTTGAAAAGCTTGATACAGAGGCCAGAACCTTTGAGAAAAATATATATCTTACAAGAGAAGATGCGGCAAATGCAAGAGAGACTAAGGCGAAATTTATAGAAATGACAGAAACTCTTGATTTCCTTGATCAGAACAATCTGATCATTCTTGAAAAATATATTTCAAATGATTTGAATGAAAAGATCAGACCTGAAGCGTCAAAATATTATTCCGAACTATGTGAGGCAATAAATGAAATGAATGCAGTCATAGACAGCAATATAAAGCTTGATACAAATGATAAAAAAGCATGTAGCGAAATGTACAAGCTTGCCGAAAAAACTGCATCCAAGCTGAAAAAATATCATGTTAATACGGATAAGCTTGAAATGATCAAAAAGCAGCACTATTCGTCGCTTAATGCAGGTCAGAAATTTTTCGGATTTTTTAAGAAAAAGTAACAGATTTTAAAAAAATGTTGCATTTTTTTAAAAATAATGATAATATATAAGAGTAAATATTTTTATTTTTTATTGTGATATAGGAAAGAAGGTTAATCAAATGATTGAAATGAAACAGACAAAAATTGAAAACATGGGTGAAGTTACCAAGCTTGTATATGATAAGCTTTCAAAGTGTGATATGAGCAAAGTTCCGGAAAAGCTTGCAGTTCAGGTAAATCTTAACGGAGCTAAAACCGGTGTGTTTTATATCGAATTCAAAGGCGGACATCTGAGTGTTGAGCCTTATGAATATATTGACCGTGACGGGGAGATCACCATTACAAAAACAAATCTTGAAAAGCTTGTTAAGGGTAAAATGAGTTTTTCTGATGATAAGATATTCAAATCAGGCGATGATTCAAAACTGAATATTCTCGGTTCATTCTTCTCCTGATGACTTTAAAAGTATTATAACAACACAGAGCTTTGAACAACACAGAGGATATCCCTCACCTCTGCGAGTTCAAAGCAGAGTTTTTAATGAACTAAAAAGCTGACGGTTAAATTATACCGGCAGCTTTTTTGTTTAACAACGACACTTTTTGTTTGTTCGTTGCATTAAGCATAAAAAACATAAAATATTTTTAAATAAACTTGCACTTTTGACTAATATATGATATAATTAGATTAGGGAAACAAGAGGGCATTCTGTCTTTTTGACTCTGTGAAGCAAACCTGCAGAGATAAAAAACTGATTTTCTTAAAAGCTCTGCTTTGAACTCGCAGAGGCGAATTGAAGAATCATTTCCGATAATCAGCAGATCGTACTCCGATTATCGGAAAGGCAGAACTCGTAGCCTGTTCAGGAGGGGGATATCCTCTTCGTTGTTATAGTCAGAGATATTTGGTCAGGATAGACCCCGGAGCCTTTGAAAGCCGGGTGTATTCTCTCTTTTATAATAGGATGAAGATTAAGGGGTGGACGCTATGAACATACAAATTCAGATATGCGGAATAGCGCTGTTGCTGATATTGATATCGCTGTATGCCGGACAGCGAAAAAACAAAGCAGGAACTTCTCAGATTTTTAAGTATATGATGATAACAGCTATATGTTCTTCAGTGATAAATCTTGTTAATGTATTTATTATGCAGGGTACTAAGTCATTTACAGAATTTTCACAGATCTTGAGTAAGCTGTACTGTATTATGGTAATATCAACATGTGCGCTGTCGTTTATCTATTTTACAATGGAACTCTGCGTTACAGCAAAGCTTATTGCTTTTTTGAAAAAAATAACGGCTTTGTTTTATTCCGCTTCGATTCTGGCTGAACTTATGCTTGATATTCATGCGGCATACAGTCCGGAGGAAAACTGTTTCTTTTATTACGGCTATGCAATGAACTGCATGTATCAGGTCTGCGGAATATTTATGTTTTTAAATGTTATAGCACTTTGCTTATACAGAAAGTATTATGACAGAAGAAGATGGGATTCAGCGCTTATGTGGATCACCATCTGGATCTGTGCAGCTTTTGTCCAGATAAAATTCCATACACCTCTTCTTGAATTTGCGGGTGCGATAGGAATAAATCTTCTGTACCTGAAAATAGAAAGTCCGGAGGGCAAACTGGATAAGGAATCGGGATTTTTCAATGAGCAGAGTTTTGTAAATGACATAAGTTATCTGTATTCTCATGATAAAATGTCCGATACTCATATTCTTGTTATGCAGGTCGATAAGCATACATTTTTTGACAACAGTATCGACAGAAACCAGAGAATGCTTCTTATCAAGGAATTAGCCGCTTTTATTGATACTCTCGGGGCTCAGGCTGTTTACAAGAGCATAGGAATGAGATTTACGATGATCTATGACAATCTTTTTAACATGAAGCTTGCCTCAAAAAGTATTCAGGACAGGTTTTTAAAAAGCCATGACATTTCAGAGCTTAGCAGAAAAATCAAGCCTTTGTTATTTGAGATCCCGAACTGTTCATGGTTCAGAAATTCTGAAGATTTTTTAGAAACATATGAATTGTTTATCAATGAAGCCGTTCTGAGCAGGAACTCAAAGGTTTATGAATTTGATGATGAGTGGGCAGCAAGGCTGAGAAAGTTCAAGGCAATGTCGAAAGAAATTACAGATGCTCTGAATGAAGACAGGATCAAAGTTTTTTATCAGCCGATATATTCCATAGCACAGAAAAAGTATGTTTCAGCTGAAGCACTTGTCAGAATAGAGGGAAAAGACGGAAAGCTTATTATGCCGGGAGAGTTTATCGGAGTTGCGGAGCAAACCGGTCAGATAGCAGAGCTTGGTCTTGCAGTATTCAGAAAGGCATGTCAGTTTATAAAAAATTCACATCTGAAGGAAAAAGGCATCAATTATCTTGAAATAAATCTTTCGGCTGTACAGTGTGTCAGAGATGAACTGGCCGATCAGTATATAAAGATCATGGAGGAGCTTGAAATAGATCCCGGGATGATAAATCTTGAGATCACCGAATCAGCAGCTCTTAGCTCAAAGGAAACTCTTCTTGAAAATATGAACAGGCTCATTGATTACGGTGTGGAATTTTCACTTGACGATTTTGGTACCGGATATTCAAATTTAAATTACATAATGGAATTGCCGGTAAGTATAGTAAAATTTGACAGACAGATGACAAATTCATACTTTGAAAGTGAAAAAGGAAAGCTCATTATGGAAGCTGCGATCGGAATGATCAAGGCTGTCGGAACAAAGATAGTGTCCGAAGGCGTTGAGACACAGAACCAGTTTGATATTCTTGAACAGGTTTGCATAGACTTTATTCAGGGATATTATTTTTCCAAACCAGTTTGCGAAGAAGAATTTCTGAAGCTTCTTGAAAACGAAAATGCAGCATGAAAAAAAAGACGATAAAGCTTTATACACAAAACACCGGTTCGAATCAGAGCCGGTGTTTTTTTTAAAATAATTATTCTTGACTTTTTATTACAAAAATGATAAAATAAAAAATGATTGCGATTGATTTCGGGCGTAACCAGAGGTTCGCCCTTGTTTTTTTACATGGAAGGAAAATAGATAATTTATGAAATTCAGAGAACTTGATTTGACCGAAGAAGTATTAAAAGCAGTTGAAGATATCGGATTTGACGAAGCAACGGAGATTCAGTCAAGAAGTATTCCGCTTATAAAGAGCGGCGCTGATGTTATAGGAAAATCCAATACAGGAACAGGTAAGACAGCTGCATTCGGTATACCGGCGATCGAAAGTCTTTCTTACGAGAAAAAAGGAGTAGAGGTCCTTATTCTCTGTCCGACACGAGAACTGGCAATGCAGGCTTGTGATGAGATAAAAAAATTCTCAAAGTATATGGGATGGGTAAAGCCTTGTGCCGTGTATGGCGGTGCAAGTATGGACAGACAGATACTTGACCTTAAAAAGGGTGCAAATATAGTTGTCGGAACACCGGGACGAGTTATGGATCATATGAGGAGACGAACTCTGAAGCTTGAAAACCTTAAGATGATAATTCTTGATGAAGCTGATGAAATGCTCAACATGGGATTCAGAGAAGACATAGAGAGCATTCTTCAGGATGTTCCTGAGGAGAGACAGACAATTCTGTTCTCAGCAACCATGCCGCCGGCAATACTGGCTATCACAAACCAGTATCAGAAAGATCCTGTTATGATAAAGATCGAAGAAAAGTATCGAACAGTTGACACTATTGAGCAGTATTATTTTGAAGTTCCTTCCGGAATGAAGCTTGAAGCAATGCAGTATCTTCTTCTGGCTTATGAGCCTAAGGCATCAATGATATTCTGCAATACAAAAAAGATGGTGGATGATCTTACGGAAGCACTTTCTTTAAAAGGCTTCAAGGCTGCAGGACTTCATGGTGACATGAAGCAGACACAGCGTACCTATGTTATGGACAAGTTCAAGGCAGGAAGAATAAATATTCTTATTGCAACAGATGTTGCTGCAAGAGGAATAGATGTAAACGGTATCGATGTTGTATTCAACTATGATCTTCCGCAGGACAATGAATACTATATCCACCGAATAGGAAGAACCGGACGTGCAGGAAAATCCGGAACTGCGTATACTCTTATAAGCAACAGAAAGCAGATATATGATCTGAGGGCTCTTTCAAAATATATCAAGGCTGATATCAAAGAAAAGGAATTGCCTGAAAAGAGTGAGATCGTAAATAACAAAATATCAAAAATTGTCGACAGGATCCAGTCAGCATCTGAACAGCCTCTGAGAGAAGAAGCGGAGATAATACTCAGTATATTGACAAAAGAAGGCTATTCAGCTGAAGAGATCGCAGGTATCCTTATAAATCTCAGACTTAATAAGGAACTGAAAAATATACCTGAATTTGAATTCCAGAAGATCAAGAAGCAGGCTGTAAAAAATATTTCTCAGGGAAAAAATTCAAGAGGAAAAACTGCAAAGATCGAAATTTCTGCAGGAAGACAGAACAGACTTGCTCCTAATTTTATTCTCGGAGCACTTGTTGAAGCAACCGGTATGCCGGGAAAAAGCTTTGGAAAAATAGAGATATTTGACAGATATTCAACCATAGAGGTACCTTGCTCTGAGGCTGAGTATATTATAGATGCAATGAATGACACCAAGGTAAACGGCAAGAAAGTCACAGCTAAGCTGTGCGAAAGAAAAGGTGCATCAGACAGATCTTCAGAAAGGTCATATGACAGAGCACCGGAGAGATCCTCAAAACAGCGTTCACGCGACGGCGGAAGAAGAGGGGATCTGTCAAGAAAAAAAGCTTCGTCAGGAGCATTTCATAAAAAAAGACATTGATCATTAAGGAGTGGCTGATATGAAGAAAAAAACCAGCGGAGATAAAAAAAGTCTTGGACTCAGGATAGTTATTCTTATAGTTGCTTTGCTTATGGCAGTCGGTGCTGTCGGAATACCATTTCTGTCTATATTCAGTAATTAATGATGAAAGCAGATCCGGAGGATAAGATATGTTAAATATAGGATGTCATCTGTCTGTTTCAAACGGTTATGAAGCAATGGGCAGAGAAGCTCTGAGCATCGGGGCAAATACATTTCAGTTTTTTTCCAGAAATCCGAGGGGAGGAAGTGCAAAGCCTGTTGATCCGGCAGATGCTGCAGCCCTTAAGGAGCTTATGGAGAAAAATTCATTTGCTCCATGTCTTGCACATGCTGCATATACCATGAACCTTTGTTCAAAGGACGAGAAGACAAGAGATTTTGCTCTTGACTGTCTGAAGGATGATCTCAAAAAAATGGAACAGATACCGTGCTCTTTATACAATTTCCATCCCGGAAGTCATGTCGGACAGGGAATGGATACAGGTATAGGTTTAATATGCAAGGCACTGGATGAAGCAATGTTTCCTGAGATGACTACTACAGTTCTTCTTGAAACAATGGCAGGAAAAGGTTCTGAAGTCGGAAGCAGATTTGAAGAACTCAGACAGATAATAGATAATGTGAAATACAGCGACAGGATGGGCGTGTGTCTTGATACCTGCCATGTATATGATGCAGGCTATGATGTTGTTGATGATCTTGACGGAGTACTCGATGAGTTTGACAGAGTGATAGGATTGTCAAGACTAAAAGCGATTCATCTGAACGACAGCATGAATCCGTTCAAAAGTCATAAGGACAGACACCAGAAGATAGGAGAGGGCAGTCTCGGACTTGAGGCGATCATCAGGATCACAAATCATCCGAAACTGAAGGATCTTCCGTTTTTCCTGGAAACGCCTAACGATCTTTCCGGATATGAAACTGAGATAAGGATATTGAGGGAAAACTATCAGAAATGATAAGGAGTTTCACAATGAAAAAACAAATAATTACTTTTCTGACAGCTTTTTTAATGACAGTAATGTACTGCTCATGCGAGAAAAACGATAAGACTCCGGCAGCTGATCAGAGCACTCCGGTTATCGGATCATCAGAAATACATGACGACAGCAGCACTGCTGAGAAAAAACGTTATGAAAACGATGAAAGCAGAAAAATTAAAGAATACTATATACAGGATCAGGATATTGATACATCAGCATTAAAAGGTGTGGTTGATGTTAAGTCGAACGGAACAGATATCTGGTCAGTAGTATTTTCTGCTCAGAATGTATTTATCGATCATATGGATGTGGAAGGAAAACAAATTTCTAAAAGTACCATCGATATTGATTCAGAAAAAAGCTTTGTGAATTCTTTTATTTCTTCAGACGGAACATTTTATTATTCCATAAAGACAAAGGCTTCAGGAAAAGTTCAGACATATTTCGGTTATGTGGATCATAATGATGAAAATGTAATTATTTCTGATGATTTTAAATATGACTTTACTGATTTTGCAGCTGATGATGAAAAAATATATCTTCACAGCAGAATAAATGAAAACAGAACTGAAAAGATAATTATTCTGGATAAAAAAGGCGATTTCATCTCTGAAGAAATGCTCTTTGAAGGAAATGATAAACTTTCCGGTGACGGGTTATTTGAACATGACGGACAGATCTGTCTGCTGTACAGAGATTATTCATCAAATACCTCAGTACCTGACAAAAAGATGATAGCTTTATCTTCTGTTAATGATCCTGAGAGCAGTATCAGGGTCGAACTTCCTCCTGATGAGAAGTATATTCCATGTTCCTTGAAGGATTATGACCTGTATTATTTTGGAAATACAAGAGTATTTGGATGCAGGATCAACGGTGATAAAACTGAAATAACCAAAATAAATGAACTTCTGATGTCTGAAACAATGGAATTCAGATTTTCGGAATTTACAGGAACGATCGTCCCGATAAATGCAGATAAGGTTTTTCATATCGGTTATCTTGACAGTCCTTCTGAAAGTTCTGTTCATGCCTTCAGGAAGGCTGATGAACAATACCTTGACGAACTTAACGGAAGAAGTATAGTGACCTTGGGGGCAGATCTTGAAGGAAAAGGTGCTTACAAGGTTTCAGATATTTATGAAAAAATAAGGATCTTTAATTCAACGCAGGATGACTGTCTCATCTGTTTAAAGGACATGGCTTTCAAACAGCAGTCTTTTGAAACAAGGATCACAGAGGATGTTGAAAATGGAACAAATCCCGATATGATCATATATAACATGAACATTACAGATCTTCGCAAGCTTGCGTCACAAAACAAATTTGCCGATATTAAGGAGCTTATGAAGAATGATGAAAATATCAGATTTGAGGATATTAATCCTTCTGTTTCAGAGCTTTGCATGATGAACGGCAAAATGTTTACATTGTTTCCGGAATATGATCTTGAAGTATTATGTGCCGAAAATTCAGCATACAGTAACAGCGATCTGTCATCTGCAGATTTTATGGAAATTTGCTCTTCATACAAGGCTGATGCTTTGAACGGAATGTTTCCTGAAACGCTTCCTGATTCGCTTATATCTGCATATATTAAAGATCATGTTGATTTTGAGGGTAAAAAATGTGACTTTGAAAATGATGATTTCAGAAATTTGCTCTTATCTTTGTATGAGATGAAGAAAAACAATGTTTTTGTATCAGAAGACAATTCGCTCGCACAAAAGAGCTTTTCTGAACTGTCAGCTTCTGTATTCAGTCAATTTGCCTCAGGCTCTTCAGATACAGCGATGTCGCTGAACCGATACGAGTCTCCGTTTATTTCAGCGGAATTTGAAGCTGAGAGCGGAGAAAAAATGAATATTTTAAATTTTCCTTCAACTGATGTCAAACAGCTTGTTGAACCTCATTTCGCTGTTTCTGTTTTTGAAACCTGTCCTGATAAGGGATCAGCATGGAGATTTATCAGAAATTATCTTTCAGACAGCTATCAGAAGACACTGAGATATCCTGTCATGAAAAATGCGATCGACAATTATGTTTCAATGATGTCTGATATAACCGGAAAAGACAACTATGTTTTTGATTCTTATCACTGTAAGGATGCAGCAGAGGCTCAAAAGGCTGCAGAATTATACAAAGAGATCATTTATTCTCCTGCGGCTGTTAATTATAACTACTGTCTGAGTTCATCATATGCTCAGAGAACAAATCTTATGAATGTTATCACCGATCAGACAGAGAAGTATTTTAGTGATTCTCAAAGCTTGTCAGATATTGTTTCCATGATTCAGAAGGAAGTGGGGGAATATCTGAACAGCTGATCTGTTTATCGTACATTGGGTTGTATATGAATATAAAAAAGATTCCATGGACAGTCATGGAATCTTTTTTTAGCTCTTCTTTTAACAAACAAAGGCGAGGGATATCCTCTGTGTTGTTATATTAATATTTTTTGAAAAAAAAAGGTGTCTTAAAAAGACACCTTAACAATGCGCCTGGAGGGGCTCGAACCCCCGACCTACTGGTTCGTAGCCAGTCACTCTATCCAACTGAGCTACAGACGCATAAACTAAATTAATAGTTTAATGAGGTATTGGGGATTCGAACCCCAGACCCTTTGATTAAAAGTCAAATGCTCTGCCAACTGAGCTAATACCTCATATCATCTTCAACATGTTTTTGTCTCAGACAACGATATTAATTATATCAGACTTTTTTCTGTTTGTCAATAGTTTTTTGAAAATTTTTAAAAAATTTTGTTTTCGTTTTCAAGGATCTTTGCTCTTTCTTTAAGAATGTTCGGAATAGAGGCTTTTATCGTCAGAACAAGATAGTCAATTACCTGCTGTCTGTCATAATGTGCGGTTGTTCTGATAAGATTTATTATGATGCTGTTGAGCGCTTCTACATAAAATGAGCAGATAAAATTTCTGTATCCTGCGTCGATATGAACGTCGATCGTATCTTCCATTTCTTCTATGAATTTGTTTACGATGCCGTTGAAGTCATAGCTGATAAATCTTTTTAGTTCATCTCTTCCTATGGAGTCGTATGCACAGTTTAAAATATGCTTGTTGTCGTCGATATAATTTAATATATAGTTAATTGCTTTTTCATAGTTGTTGAGCATATCAAATTCGCTGACTATAAATATGGCTTCCTGTTCAAAAATCCATTTTAAAAGCTGCTGTGTATCCTCAAAATGATAATAAAATGTTTTCCTGTTCAATGAACAGTCGTCAGTAAGCTCTTTAACTGTTATTTTTGAAAAAGGTTTGATCTCCATAAATTTTTTTAATGATGCTGCAAGCATTTTTTTTGTGTTCATGGATGTTACTTCATGTTTCATATGATCACCGTCCTTAGATTTATTATACACTTGTCCGGTAAAATAATCAAGGTTTGGTTTGGCTAATTTATATATTTTATTACCCCATTTTCACTATTGTGTCCGTTTTTTACACAGATGACCTAAGATGGCTATTGAGAGAATCAAAATGCAGTGTTAATATTGTATATGTTGATATTATCAGAACTTTATTTTAGAAATAAACAGAAAAGGAAAGGTGATTTTAGTTGAAGAAGTTTTACAGAGCCGTTACCGCAAAGCCGGTAGTGGTTATAGTGCTGTATGTTTTGCTTGCGGCCTTTTTTGGAATCATGAAATTCTGTGTCAACGTAAATTATGACATGAATGATTATCTTCCGGAGGACTGCAGATCCACAAAATCTCTTGATGTTATGAAGGAAGAGTTTGACGGTGGGATTCCAAATTGTCGTGTAATGATAAAATCTGACAGCGTTTCAGATGTTATTTCCTATAAGGAAAAGCTGAAGTCAGTAAACGGAGTTTCTGATGCTGTGTGGCTCGATGACAGCGAGGATATTACAAAACCACTTGAATGTATGGATAAAGACACCGTTGAGTCATACTATAAGGACGGGTACGCACTTATTCAGCTTACCATCGAGGATGATGATCTGGTCAATTCTGTTCATGAGGTAAGAAGCATAATAGGTGATGACAACGTAATGGAAGGAACAGCGATCCTTACCGTTGCAGCTCAGGAAAACACTCTTGAGGAAGTTTCTAAAATAGCCGTTTTGGTAGTCCTGTTCGTGATATTGATACTTGTTCTTACTACAAATTCCTGGTTTGAACCTGTAGTAATACTTATAGGACTTGGTACGGCAATTATAATCAATGCCGGTTCAAATATCATATTTGGTACGATCTCATTTGTATCAAATGCTGCCGGTTCGATACTGCTGCTGGCAGTTTCGCTTGACTATTCAGTATTTCTGATACACAGATTTGAAGAGTGCAGAAAAGAGTTTCCGGATCCTAAGGACGCAATGGTGGAGGCACTTACAAAATCGACTGTGTCTATACTGTCCAGCGGACTTACGACTGTTATTGGTTTTGCTGCACTTTGTCTGATGAGATTCAAGTTAGGACCGGATCTTGGTCTTGTACTTGCAAAGGGCGTCGGAATCAGTCTTATATGTGTATTTACATTTATGCCTAACCTGATCCTTCTCACTTTCAGACTGCTTGATAAAACACGTCATAAGTTTCTTCTTCCGAAATTTGATAAGTTTGCCGGAGTGGTAATGAAAATAACTGTTCCGCTTGCTGTAATTTTTATTCTTATCATAGTCCCGTCATATCTTGCATCCGGTTCAAATGATTTTTATTACGGAACATCACATATTTTCGGTGAAAACACGCTTCCGGGTGCTGATTCAAAAAAGCTTGTCGATGTTTTCGGTCAGAAGGATACATATGTTCTTCTTGTTCCTGCTGATACAAATTCTCTTCAGGAAAAGCTTTCTTCTGACATCAGATCCATTCCGGAAGTAACAGACATTATTTCCTATACAGATTCTGTTGGTTCAGAGATCCCTGAAGAATACCTTGATGATGATACCTTTTCAAAGCTTGTTTCTGAGAATTACAGCAGAATGGTTATTTCATTAAATATGCCGTATGAAGGTGAAAGATCCTTTGAAGTGGTAAAAACCATCAGAAGCATGGCAGACAAATATTATGATGATTCATTCTATCTTGCAGGAAACGGTGTAAACACCTATGATCTGATGAAAACAGTAACTGCAGATATGACTACGGTAAATCTCATAGCTATAGGCGCTGTATTTCTAATTCTCGTTCTGACCATGCGTTCTGTTGTGACATCAGCGATACTTGTTGCAAGTATAGAAACAGCTATATGGGTAAATCTTTCTGTATCATATTTTACAGACAAGCCGATATTTTATATCGCATACCTTATCATAAGCTCAGTACAGCTCGGAGCAACAGTTGACTATGCTATCCTGCTGACAGACAGATATAAGGAGATAAGGAGTACATCCCCTGATATTTCAAAAAGAAAAGCTGCGGCTGAAACGATCTCTTCATGCATCGTTTCGATACTTACCTCCGGAAGTGCCCTCACTACTGTAGGACTTCTGCTTGGATTCATGTCGACACACGGTCTTCTTTCACAGATCGGTATGTTTATAGGAAGAGGAACACTGTGTTCAATGTTTGCAGTAATATTTGTTCTTCCGGGATTCCTTTGTCTTTGCGACAAGCTTATAGTAAAAACGAAAAGTACAGAAAAAAATGATAAAAATGTAAATACAAAAAGAGAGGCGGAAAGTATATGAAAATTTTTGGAAAGGTTGTGGCATACCAGGCAGCGTGTGCAATTCTTCTTGGAACAGCTGCACCGCTTTGTTCTGTTTCAGCAAGATCTGATTCTTCGGAAAAAGAAGAGGTCATTTATGTAATGTGTGATGCAGGAGGAAGCGTAAATGAAGTGTACGCGGTAAATATTTTTGGTGAAGGGAATATTACCGATTATGGAAAATATACATCTCCAAAGCTTCTGAATGCAGAAGGCAAAGTTAATCAGAAGGGTGATAAAATTACTTTCAGATCAGATGTTCCTAAAGCATATATGCAGGGAACTCTTGAAAATGCTGAGATCCCTTGGCTTATTTCCATAAAATATTTTCTTGACGGAAAGGAGATCTCTCCCGACGAGATAGGCGGCAAAAGCGGTGATCTTGAAATAAAATTCAGCACTAAGGAAAACAAGGAATGCAAAGGAAACTTTTTCAAAAGCTATGCACTTCAGGCTTCCTTTTCACTGGATACAAAATTCTGTACTGATATAACAGCTTCAGGAGCTACTGCAGCAAATGCCGGAAGTAAAAAGCAGTTAAGCTATACGATCCTTCCCGGAAAAGAAACTGATTATTCAATAAAAGCAAAGGTAGTTAATTTTGAGATGCCGTCAGTTTCCATAAACGGTGTAAAGATAAATATGGACCTGGATATCGACAAATCAAAGGTGACAAATGAAACAAAAAAACTGACTGACAGCGTAAAGCAGCTTGATGACGGAGCTTCAGAGCTTTCTGACGGAGCGAAAAAGCTTAAGGACGGCGGAAAATCCGTAAAGACAGGAACAACTTCACTTTCTGACGGAGCTCAGAAGCTTTCTGACAGCTTAAAACAGCTTGATGAGGGTATCAGTTCTGTTCAGTCGGGTCTTAACACTCTTGATTCACAGTCAGGAGAATTAAATAATGGTTCTCTTGCCGTAAAAAATGCTCTTGAAACTATCAGAGCATCACTTGGTGAGGTGTCAGCAGACACTGAAAAACTTACTCAGCTCACATCCTCATCAGGAGCGATCATGTCTTCAATATCAATTATGAACGATTCTGTTCATAAACTGAGTGCAGCAACTTCCTTTGATCATTATAAGCTTTCCATGAAGATCGAAGGACTGGATGTTGATGCTGTTATAGCATCAAATGATCAGACAGCTGAGCTTCTTAAACAGAAGATAGCACAGCTGAAAACAGAGAAGGAAGCTGCAGCTGCAGCAGGAATGGATACTTCAGTTTATGATCAGCAGACCGAGCTTATGACACAGCTTTTGCAAAGTACTGAAGCAAATAAGGCAGTTATAAATTCAGCTCAGCAGTACTACGATTCTGTTGCAGCAAATATAGCTGAGCTTGATGGAGCAATGGCCAAGCTGACAGAAAACTATGTACAGTTTAATGAAGGCATCAAAACATTTGTAAACAGTATAAGCTCCATGCTTGTCGATCTATCCAGACTTTCCGAAGGAATAAACACTCTTGCTGACAGCTATTCCGATCTTGATTCCGGGATCAATCAGTACACTTCAGGTGTTTCACAGATAAATGCCGGTTTTGGAACGATCAAAAGCGGTGTTTCAGCACTTGCACAAGGAAGCAGGACTTTGTGTGAAGGAGCAGGTTCGCTTGATGACGGTGTATCACAGCTGTATTCCGGAATATCAGATCTGTGTGACGGTACTGATCAGCTTTCAAAGGGAACAGGTGAATTCAGAAAAGAAACTGATGGAATAGATGATGAGATATTTGACAAGATCGATGATCTTCTCTCAGAAATGACAGGTTCTGATACTGAAACTGAATCATTTGTATCAGAGAAAAACGAGAATGTAACGTCGGTTCAGTTTGTTATTAAAACCGATGCTGTAGAACTGCCTAAGGATGAGCCGGTGAAGAATGAAAAGAAGGAGAAAACTTCATTCTGGCAAAAGATCATAAAACTGTTTAAAAAGTCATAAAATGATTTAATATCGGTAAAATGCCGATCTGACAACAGATTTTCGGACAAAAAAAGCCTCGTAAAAAATTACGGGGCTTTTTTATTATAAATTTACTTTCTTGCATTTTTCTTTGTTGATTTTATTGCGTACATTTTCTGGTCTGCGGAGTGGATGCATGTGAGGAGATTCATTCCTTCACGGCAATATTCATAACCTTCACTTGCTGAAAGCTCATAGATCTTTCCGGAAGAAGCGTTATATTCGTTTATATCCTTTTTGATCGACGCTATGTAGTTTACAGCATCTTCTTCGTTTTCAGAAGGGAAGAGGACTGTAAATTCATCACCGCCTGATCTTGATGCAACTCCGTACTGCGGAAGATTTGAAGCAAGGATGGATGCAAGGTTTTTTATAGCTTCATCACCCTCCATATGACCATAATTGTCGTTAATATATTTCAGACCATCCATATCAACACTCATTATGCAGAAGCTTTCACCTGTTCTTTCCAGACGCTCATAAAACTTTCTGATGGAACGTTCCATTGATCTTCTGTTGGAAATGCCTGTGAGCTCATCGATATAAGACTGTTCACGCAAAACCTGCATCTGCTGATTTTCTTCAAACATACTGATACGATCAAGAGCAGTACCAAATGAAAATACGAGTGTTTTAAGAAGCTCCTGTGATGTGATTATATTGTCATCATAAATTGCAAGATATCCGTAGCACTGGTCTTTGCAGTGAAGAAGAAATACAAACAGAGGAACTCCTTCTTTTTTAAATTCCGGAGGAACAACGTCTGCTCTGTTAAATCTTATATCATAGTTTTTAACAGCAACTTTTTTTGATATCATTGCTTTGAGGATAACTTTATCAGGAAAGACATTTTTACGTTCTTCTCTTGTGTTCTGAGAATCAGAATCATCAAACAGACATACAAATATTTCACCGAGATCACTCGGAGTTCCGTATGTTTTTTCACTTTGTATACGGTATACGCTGTAAAACAAAGCATCGAGATTTTCAGCATCTTCAAAGTCGAGGTTCAGATATGGTGAAAAATAAAGAGATGAACGATAGAGCTCTTTTATATTTAAAAGCCTTGACAAGGATATCTGTAAAGGCTTCCAGTCGATCCGTTTATGACACTGGCAGCTGTTTCTGATCTGAAGCTCAAGAGGAATTTTTATGATTTGATCCGGTGTTTCACCCGCAAGTACTTTTTCAAACAGATCAATTGCATTCTGTGCTATTTTATCTGTAGGAGCACTTATGCTTGAAAGCTGGGGGATATGGTATCTTGTTTCTTCAACATCGTCGAGACCGGAAACTGAGATCTCATCCGGAACCTGTATGTTTCTGTCTGCGAGTGCATTGCAGACTGAGATAGCCATATAATCATTTGAGCAGACTATTGCTTCAGGAAGAGCAGCGTTTTTTTCAATGAAGAAATTTACGGCATCATTTCCTTTATCACGCCAGTAATCACCGTAAAAGATCATTGTTTCATCGTTTACCGGAAGATTGAATTTTGCCATCGTGTCTCTGTATGCCTGAAGTCTGTCCTGTGCATCCTTAAGTTCCATCCGACCGGTCATAAAGCATATTCTTGTCATTCCGTGAACAGTAATGAAATGCTCGACCATAGCGCACATTGCAGGATAATCATCAAGCAGAATGTTATAAAGATCAGGATCATAGACCCGTACTGATATTATAGGACATTTTGCATTTTTACGAAGATATTCTGATATTTCCTTGTCCATATTATCCAGGGCAAATGTATCAGGACATGTGATGATACCATCATATTGAGTAACATCGGGAATGAACATGATTTTCTTTTCATATGTTCCGTAAATTACGTTCCAGTAGTTGACATCAAAGTTGATGCAAAATACTATTTCATGACCTTTTTCTTTACAGATATGTGAAAGATCATTGATCAGATTACTTTGAAAATCTACTGTAATTTCCCCGATAAAGCATAAAAACCTGGCCATAAAATCCCCCCCACGGCTTTTAATATGCATTTTATTCTATATCAATAAAAATAACACATAGTTTAATATCTTATCTTATTATACCAAAAATAATAAAAAATATCAATAGATTTCTAAAAAAACATTATATTTGTTGTTATTATTGTATGTTTTGACAAAAAGCATTTTTTCTACTATAAATATTATCGGTGTACAATATTTTTTTTCTACCGGTTAATCGATCTGTAAAAATTGTTTTGATTGACAAAGTATGTATTTCTATGATAAAATTGAATCAGAAAGGAAGTTAAATTTATGAAACCGGAATTTATAACAGATAAAAAAGCTTTTGAGCTTATTGAAAAATACGGAAGCCCTTTGTATGTATACGATGAGAAAACGCTCAGGGAAAGATGCAGGGAAATACACGATCTCCTGCCTGAACAGAATCTCAGAGTCAATTATTCTGCAAAGGCCAACAGTAATCTTGAGTTTTTAAAGATAGTTAAAGATGAAGATCTCAATGTTGATGCCATGTCACCCGGAGAGATATATGTTCAGATGGCTGCAGGATTTACTCCTGACAGGATCTTCTATATCGGAAACAATGTTTCGGCAGAAGAGATGAAATATGCTGCAGATAAAGGCATCACAGTAAGTGTTGATTCACTTTCACAGCTTGAACTGTTCGGAAAGATATGCAAAGGCGGCAAGGTCGCTGTCAGATTCAATCCGGGTGTTGGTGCCGGTCACAGTGATAAGGTCGTTACAGGAGGAAAGAAAACAAAATTCGGAGTTCAGAAGGATTTTATTCCTGAAGTAAAAGAACTTCTGAAAAAATATGATCTTACTCTTGCAGGTATAGATCAGCATATCGGCTCACTGTTTATGGAAGCTAAGCCGTATATTGAAGGAGTAAAGAGCATACTTGAAATTGCCCTTGAATTCCCGGGACTTGAATTTATAGATATGGGCGGCGGTTTCGGTGTTCCGTACAAAGATGATGAGCCGCGTCTCGATCTTAAAGAGCTTTCTGAGAAGCTCAATTCAATTATCAATGAGTTTCTTGAAAAATATGACAATAAAAATGTTGTCTTTAAGGTTGAACCCGGAAGATATATCTCTGCAGAATGCGGAGCACTTTTGGGAGAAGTGTATTCTGTAAAGAAAAACTATGATCATCTTTATGTCGGAACAGATCTTGGCTTTAACACTCTTATGAGACCTGTTCTTTACGACTCATATCATGAGGTTTATGTTGCCAAGAAGGACGGAAAGCATTCTGATGAAAAATGTGAATATTCCATAGTGGGAAATATCTGCGAAACAGGAGACATAATTGCAAAGGAACGTTCTGTTGAGAAAATTTCCGAAGGTGACATTATTGTTGTCGGAAATGCAGGTGCTTATGGATTTTCAATGAGTTCAAACTATAACTGCAGACTTAAGCCGGCCGAAGTTCTGATCGCTGAAGATGGAAGTGACAGACTTATCAGAAGAAGAGATACACTGGAGGATCTTCTCAGAAATTTTGAATAAAATAATTTATATTTAAATAATAAAAAGCTCATGTGAACAAATCACATGAGCTTTTAAATTTTGTATATTTATCTTCCGGCCAATGCGTAATATACGGTCATTCCGATCATAAACAGAAGTGCAGCTGCCATGACAGGAGATGAAATGCACAGCAAAAAAGATTTTCCGCCGGAGAGTTCTTTGCATTTATATTCTGTTTTAAAACTGTCACGATGTTTTACTATTTCAATTATCAGAAGAATGAATGCTGCGATCATAAATGAAAAAAGAACGAAACCTATTCCCAGGAGCAATACGATCTTTAACGGATTTGACATCAGCTCTGAGATGTCTCCCGCCTCTATTTTTTCCAGGTCCAGACCGGAGATTACCATAAGCTGAACAAATCCTATGGAATTTACGATAAAGTGAATTATCATGGTTGGAATTATCGACTGTGTTTTTTCAAAGATCAGACATGCAAATATACCCATAACAGCAGCATATATTGTCTGCTGATAATTCAGATGCCACAGACCGAAAATCGTTCCGCAGATCAGCATCATACTCCATGGTCCGTATTTCCTTACATTTCGATATATTGTTCCTCTGAAAAGAAGCTCTTCAAATATCGGTGCGAAAAAAGGAAGTGCAAGGATATATGTCAGTATACTGATAGGCGAACTGATATCAGTGACAAATTCGGCAGCGTTAAGTTCCCTGTGTGTTACGACCTCGATGATCGTGAACAGAATGGTGGATAAATAAGTTGAAATATAACACACGCCTATAGTAATAACGATCCATTTTATTATCCATCCGACCGGCATCTGAGGTTTTTTGAAGCAGTCTCTGATACGCTGATCCTTGTATTTTTTACTGATCTTTCTGAAAACCAGAAAAAGTATGGGCATCCCAACGGGATACATGATCACATAGAGAACAAAAGTCAGAATGTTCTGTCTTGCTGAATCGGAATAACCGGTCATAAAGGTTCTTCCGAAAGACCTCAGTAAAAATGTGGCAGAAAATTGAATTGCAAAAAATAAAAGAAGTAAAATACCGCACACATTGGAGTCTCTTCTCAGTTCCTTTACAATATTCGGGTTATTGAGGTTGTCAGCGCTTACTTCACTTTCCTGTATTTTTTCAAAAGTATTATCATTGTCCATTTGTTTTTCCCTTTCTGTGTAAAATATTTTTGAAATAGTTATTTTCATTATACAGCATTATATATTTTTTTTCAACACCTGTTTTTTTGAAACAACACAGAGCTTAGAACGGCGAAGAGGAATTCTGCTTTTAAAGTACACGGGTTGTGTCTGCAAAATGACCTAAACAACCCATTAAGTTATATTACGACTTATAGAAAATACCTATTGACAAACGTTATAAAATAAGGTATTATATCATAGTAAATAAATTCAGATTTGAAACAATGGCGTTTCAGTTTCTTTATTTCTAAATTCTATACATAGTTTTTTCCTGTGGTGATAGGGTTAGAATCGAAACTGGAACTTTTTTTATTTATTTTTTCAGGAGGATATCACTTATGCCGGAAACAGAAAAAAAACAGACAGTTGCAGATTTTTTTGCATGTAATGTATTTAACCAGACAGTAATGAGAGAAAGACTCCCTAAAAATGTTTTTAAGGCTGTTATGCAGACCAAGACATTCGGAACTTCACTTGACAGTGCGATAGCAGATGTAGTAGCAAATGCCATGAAGGACTGGGCAGTTGAAAAAGGTGCCACACATTATACACACTGGTTCCAGCCTATGACAGGTATTACAGCAGAAAAACATGACGCTTTTATCTCACCTACATCAAACGGTTCAGTTATCCTCGAATTTTCAGGTAAAGAACTTATCAAAGGTGAACCTGATGCATCATCATTTCCTTCAGGAGGCCTCAGAGCTACCTTTGAAGCAAGAGGCTATACAGCATGGGATCCGACATCAGATGCATTTATAAAGGATAATACATTATACATTCCTACTGCCTTTTGTTCATATACAGGTGAAGTACTTGACAAAAAGACACCTCTTTTAAGATCTATGGAGGTGCTGAATGAACAGGCTCTCAGAATATTAAAATTATTCGGAAATACCAAAGCTACAAGAGTAACTACCACAGTCGGAGCAGAACAGGAATATTTTCTTATAGACAAGTCTCTTTACGATCAGCGTGAGGATCTTATAATAACAGGAAGAACACTTTTTGGTGCAAAGCCTCCTAAGGGTCAGGAGCTTGAGGATCATTATTACGGAAACATCAAGCAGAGAGTTTCAAACTATATGAAGGAGCTTGACGAAGAACTCTGGAAGCTCGGCGTGTTTGCAAAAACAAAGCATAATGAGGTAGCACCGGCTCAGCATGAACTTGCTCCTGTATTTACAACTGCAAATATTGCAGCTGATCAGAACCAGCTTACCATGGAGCTCATGAAGAAAATTGCAAATAAGCACAATCTTGTATGTCTGCTTCATGAAAAGCCTTTTGCAGGTGTTAACGGTTCAGGAAAGCACAACAACTGGTCAATTACATCAAATGATGGTCAGAATCTTTTGAATCCTGGAGATACACCGACTGAAAATATGCAATTTATCACATTTTTGTGTGCAATAATCAAAGCTGTTCATGAGTATTCAGATCTTCTCAGATTGTCAGCAGCCAGCGCAGGAAATGACCATCGTCTTGGAGCAAATGAGGCTCCTCCGGCTGTTGTATCGATCTTTATTGGTGAAGAGCTTGAAGCTATTCTTACAGCACTTGAAACAGACTCTTCAGTTGAATGTTCTTCACGTGTGAAATTTGAACTCGGTGTTGACGCACTTCCGTCATTTAAAAAAGATACTACTGACAGAAACAGAACTTCTCCGATGGCATTCACCGGAAACAAATTTGAATTCAGAATGCTTGGTTCCGCTGATTCTATTTCATGCACAAATATAATAATGAATACCATCGTGGCAGGGGCACTCTGCGATTTTGCAGATGAACTTGAAAAGGTTCCGGCTGAGGAATTCAACGCAGCACTTAAAAAACTCCTTGTTAAAACTCTTGGTGAGCACAAACAGATCATATTTAACGGAAACGGATATTCAGATGAATGGATCAAGATCGCAACAGAGGAACGTCATCTTCCAAATCTTGTTTCAACAGTTGACTGTGTTCCTGAGTACTTAAATGAAAAGAATATAAAGCTTTTTGAGAAGTTTAAAGTATATTCAAAGACTGAGATCGCATCAAGAACAGAGATACTTCTTGATAATTATTCAAAGGTCATTAATATAGAAGCACTTACTATGATCGACATGGCAAAGAAACAGATATATCCTGCTGTAATGAAATATACGAAGGAAGTATGTGATACACTTAATTCAATAAAATCTGCAGGAATAACAAACAGTTCATATGAAAAACTCGCATCAAAACTTTCTTCAATGACATGCAGTCTTGATGAAGCAGTTGTTTCTCTTGAACAGTCACTTATTTCAGCCAAGGAGATCAGCGATATCTATAAGCTTTCAAAATTCTACAGAGAAGAAGTATTTTCAAAGATGCAGCTCTTAAGAGCAATAGCAGATGAGCTTGAAACAAATGTTTCTGACAAATACTGGCCTTTCCCTGTATATTCAGATCTTCTTTTCAAAATATGATAAAATGATTTTTCCGACAGCATGAATAAGAAAAGGGATGTTTTTGACACTGTGAAATAAACATCCCTTTATTATTTATCCTGCTCAATTGAACATTTGTATTTTCTGTTTGAGCTGACTGGACAGTTTGAAGTATACGGATCTGGATTTTTGTTAAAACAGGACTCTGAGCTTCGGGATACAGGGAATATCCTATGTGTTCCTGCAGAAATTTAAGGTTGAAAAATGACAAAAAGTATGATAGAATTATAGATGAATATAATAAAATTTTAAATTTTTATTTGTAGCTTTTTTCAGCGTTATGAAGTATTATATATGAAAGGAGTACAGTGGATGGAAGAGCAAAAGCTAAAAGACGATGATGTTGATGCTGTTGTCAATGCATATTCTGATTTGATTTACAGACTTGCTTTTGCAAATGTCAAATCCGCAACCAATGCTGATGATATTTTTCAGGATGTATTTCTGAGATATATAAAAGCTGTAAAAAAGGGGACATTTTTTGAAAGCGAGGAACATCGAAAGGCCTGGTTTATCAGAGTTACAATAAATTGCTGCAAAAGTTTTGTTTCTTCTTCCTGGTTCAGAAGGACTACAGAACTGAATGATAATATCAATGAAAGCTATGATGAAACTGTTGATGAAAAAATTGATTTTCACAATGCACTTTTGCAAATACCTCAAAAATACAGGACAGTGATTCATTTGTTTTATTATGAACAGTTATCCATAGAGCAGATCAGTAAAATACTTGACCAGAAAAGTTCGACTATCAGAACTCAGCTGACCAGAGCGCGCGCACTTCTAAAGGAAATTTTGAAAGGAGAATACTTTTATGAAGATTGATTCGCAAAAAGATTATATAAAATATTTTGATAAAATATCTCCTGATAACAAACTTGTAGAAGATACAAAAAGAAGGATGACAGAAGAATTAAATTCGACCGTATATCAGG
The DNA here is from genome assembly GCA_045643005.1 of Oscillospiraceae bacterium. Lineage (GTDB taxonomy): Bacteria > Bacillota > Clostridia > Oscillospirales > Ruminococcaceae > HUN007. The sequence continues at coordinate 25,966 of JAZUJY010000118.1, forward strand.
AAAATCATATTATTGTATACAAAAAAATAGCGGCAGCAGCAGCCTGCTTTGCAATAGTAGGTTCTGCAGTTTTAATAGTTCCGAAGCTGAAAAATGCACCTGTTTCCACAAAACCTGCTATAACATCAGTGTCAAGTCAGCCTGACGGTAATGGTTTGATTTGTGAAACGACTGTTTCTGATCCGGGAAAGGGAATTACAACTTCATTAACAATCAAAACCAAAGAATCTGTTCCGGGCAGTTCCGCTGAATTACCCGTTACAACAGCAAACAAAGAAAATACAAAATCTCCGGTAGTATCACAGCCGGTAAAAAGCAAGAGTGTCAGCGAATCGTCTGTTTCAGTAAGTGAATCAGTTCGAGCTGCTGAATCATCCGGAAATACAGATAAAACAGTTGATCCCGATAATTCAGGCGTTGTTACTGAAAATGCAGTAAGTTCGGCGGCAGAAACTGTTACACAGCGATCCTCTGATGAAAATTCTGTTAAAGACCCGGAAATTTCTGATTCCATACATTCAATAGGCGGCGGCAGCGGTTCAGAACAGACATCTGCTGACCCTGTTCAGAATCAGGATAAAAATGAGACAAAAGAGTATACTTATAACGGTGAAAAATACATAGTCAACTTATTATCCAATGTTGATTATATTTCTGAAAGCGAAAAAGCCTCAGACGACAGTTCTTACAACTGCTATCATTACAAAAATAATTCGGATGAGAAAAAAGAAAAATGTTATTCCGAGATCAGAGCTTTCGCTGAAAAAAACAGTTTTGATTCGGATGATATCGTTCCCGAATATTTAATTGATAATAAAAATGATTTTTCGTTATCAGTTGGAGAAGACTTTTTCATTTATGAATTTGATCCGTCCCATTCCGGTGCAAGCGGTAAAGATTTTATTTCTCTTGGTATATCCGGAACTTCATCAGATCCTGCGATAAAACCGGCTGGATATAATATGATCTCGACTGATAAAATGGTTTCAAACAGCATTAACGGAATTGATTTTTACCTTGGCAATCTTGTAAAAGATAAGTGTTACTGTGTCTCATTTGAACATAACGGATTACAGTACAGAATCTTGTTTAAAGAATATGATTTTGGTGATATTATAAAGTATATTCAGACACTTTCTGAGAAATAACAACATCGGAGTAATTTGAACACCAAACAAATGCTTTGCAAAAGCCGAAAAAAATAGTCTCACAGTTGGAAATAACTGCGAGACTATTTTTTTTATGAAAATAACATGTTCTATTTAATAAGGTTATTGATATACCTGAATTCAAACTGTTCGAGTCGGGTTTTTGAATTGTAAATGGCTAAGGCAGTTTTTCGAATGAAAGATGCCGACCTTTTCAGTTCGCTGTCTGAAATTGATTCATTACTGAAAGATGCTTTTTCCACGAGTTTGATCAGAGTGGTGATCTCTCCCTCAGAACATATCTCTTTTGTGTTTTCTTCAGCGTATTCAGCAAATTCGAGCGGGAACATATTTGAATCTGAAATTCCGTAGGATTTTAACAGTGCTAAAAAATATCTGTAAAGATTGATCAGTCGTTCATTGTTTGATCCTTCTTTCAGTTTCTTGTCTCTTAAAGAAATAACAACAGCATGTCGTGCATAAAACAGTATTATCAAAAGAAGGAATATATTTATAATAAATGAAATTGCTTTGAGAATGTGGTGATCAGTTTGTTTGCTGACTCCTTTATCTTCAATTTTATTTGAAGTTTCAGAAGCTTCAGTCTTTTCTGTTACCTGTTTTGTTACGATCGATGTTTCCTGAGAAACACTTTCTGAAGCATCACTTGTCTGGCTGGTGACCGGAGGGGTCGTTTCTGACGAAACATCAGTTTCGTTATTCTCTGTTGATTCGGCCGAAATAAATCCTGTGTCGTATCCCGGTGTAAATTCAAACGGAGCCCATCCGAATCCGTCTATATAAAATTCTGCCCATGCGTGAGATCTTGAGTCATGAATAGGAATCTTGTATCCGTTGAGCTGTCTGGTATCATCATTGAAGTCTGAAGGAACAATTACATATCCTTCTGCATATCTCGCAGGAACTCCTGCCATTCTTGCCAGAATAACAGCTGATGTGGCAAAGTGTGAGCAGTATCCTTTATGGTTTTCGTTGAGCATATACCATACAAGATCTTTTCCGTTTGGAGTTTTTCCGGGTTTGAGAGAATATTCCGAATTGCTGTGCAGTATATCACGGATGCATGATGTTATTTCAGAAATATTTGTTCCGTCATATTTTGGGATCGTTGAACCGTATTTTTCGTAAAGTTCATTTAACTGCTCTGTATCAGGATAGCTCAGGTAATATTTTTCTGCAAATGTTTTGTATAATTTTTCAGCTTCTGAAAGATTTTGCGGTTTTGTATCTTTACTGAAGTCTGTATTGATCTGATTCATTTCATCTATTATGATATTACTGTTGTTAGTAAAATCAGGTATCTCGTAAAAACTGTACTGATAATAATTCATAAATTTTGACTGGATTCTTCCGTCATCCTCTATAGACATGTCATTTTCCATAATAATGGAATAAGGAGTAAATAAATAAGGACTTTCCTCAAAATTTGAAAGTATCATTATATGATTTATTACATTTGAAAAACTGCTCTCCTCGACAACATCATTGTAATGTCCGTAAAATGCCTGATTTTTTGAATTGAAGTTTTGCGGACAGTAGCCTTTCTGCGTAAGCTCCTTGAAAGAATCGAGAAATTCTGATGTAGCATTGTCTCCAAGTGAAGACCATGAATTTTTTGAGTAATCAGCACCTATAAATCCTTTAAGATATAAATTTCCTGAAGTTTTAAAATCTATGGTTGCTGTGATATCAGTTTTATTCTGAAAGTTTATTTCACTGACGATTCCGAGTCTTGATCTTTTGTCAACAGGTGAATTTGAATTGTTGTCCCCGTTTGAGTGCATTATTTTTTCAAGTGAAAAATCAGATATTGAAGTTTTTATAGAGTATCTGAGGTCGTTTATATTTTCAGGACGTTCATATGACATCAGATCCAGTATGATTGAAGTAGTAATAAATATACATAACACTGAACCAAGAGTAAAAATACCGATAGTTTCTATAACGTTGTTTTTCAGGTTCCCGGATGAAACAAAAACATTTTTCTTTCTGACAAATACCGGTTTTCCTGTTGTTGAATGAAATTGATTGCCTGCGATCCTCATTGAAAAAACAGAAGTCCAGAATGCAATGAGAAAAGAAAATGCAGTGTGATCGGGAGAAAAGCCAAAGTACAGTCCTATTTCAATAAAGGGGAATGTGACTGAAAAAATCAATAGGATCCTCGGCTTTATGATCACATTGTAGCAGAGAGTAAGAATGATTATAACAAATAAAAAGCAAAGGAACATTGTAAGACATTTTCTTATCTGTGCTTCCGAGAGTTCGAGGCTGATATCATAAGCAGTATTAAGATCCGGTCTTACTTTGTTTATTATAACGTTGATAAATTCATAGTAACCGTATTTTAATGATGTATAGTTTTTAATTATTCCAAATCCGGTCAATGCCAAAACGGGTATAGGAAGATATTTTGATATTTTTACTGTCAGAAATGACAAGGAAAAAATCAAAAATGAAATGATGCACACGTATGCAGTTGCTTTTCTGTTAAAATCAAAATCAAACAGTGAAAGAAATGAAAAAATAAAAGATGCGCACCCTGTAAGTGCAATAATAAACAGCATGATTTTTGCCCTTAGCTGATACTGGCTGTTTATTGTAAGGGATATGGAGTCGGTAATTATGATTCCGTTTGAGTTATTCTTTTTTGAAAAATTTCTTTTTTTCTTTTTGGTTGTCATTGTATTATCCTTTTTTTATTTCAGATGATGATTTCTTTTAAATCATCTTTCATATTTTCATAGAACAGATCAATTGCATGAACATTTTCACCGGATACGAAATAATCCGGAACAGGAGAAGGATCTGTAATGTAAAGGAATGTTTTTCTGTAAGCGTTCGGCATAACCGAAATGTTATGGAATAATTCCTTGTTTATTACAGGGGAAATATATATTATGTGTGAATAAAGGCTGTTTGCATTTTCCATTTCATGATGGATAAATGCATTAAAATTATCGTTATATGTTCCCGCACTGAATAATTCACTGACAAATGCTGAAATATCATCATTTGATGATATAATGTCGTTCTGCAGGCATTGTTTTTTACGGTTGAACCAGCACAGGCGGAAAGTCATGTTGTTTTTTATCAGAAATTCTGATAACGCCAGTACGGTTTCTATAGCAGCATCAGTTTTGCTGAATGCATGATTTGAGGCAGTATCCAAAGAAAATTCAAAAAGGAGCATGAGATGATTGCTGACAGGCAGACTGTATTCTTTGATCATAAGCTTGCTGCATTTTGATGAAAGCTTCCAGTGAATACGATTGATCTTGTCTCCTTCGACATATTCTCTGATATCAAAGATCTCAGAACAGTCATCGCCGGGTTTGTCCTTTGAAAAATCATCACTGTCGGTAAGTGCAGCGATCTCTGTTTCGATCATTGGTGAAATACTGATCCTTTCCGGAAGGACCATCATTTCGTTTATTGCTCCCGTTTTGACATTTTTTGAAAACATTTTGATATAGTCATATATTTTCAGGTTTTTCAGAGAGATCGCTATACGGCCGCAGTGACTGTAGGATACACTGAATTTGATAGTCTGAATATTGTTGGCAGATACCGGCATCATGGTAGTCAGTGTCTGATATTCATCTGTCAGAGTATTGTGGATCTCAATTACTGCATATGCACATGATACGGGAAAATGAGAATGATTTGCGATGTCAAGTATGATCCTGGTTTCTTCCTCTTTAAGTGCGGTGCTGTTTTCTGTTTTTATGGAAGCTGTAATTTTTTTTGAAGTTATAAACAGAAACAGATACTGTATAAATGGGAAAACAAGTGTAAGGACCAGTATCAAAAGTGACATTGTGTCAACAAATAAAATAAAAAATGCTGCTGCGCATATGATCAGGAAAAGATATATTATTTTTGTGCGTATCATGGTTATTTCTCCAATCAATGAGATGAGGGAGAAATAAACGGACGTTTTACGGATTTGAAAATGTCTTCGAGAATTTTATCCGCAGAAAGATTGCTTATCTTTGCACTTGAACTCAGTATAAGACGATGTGAGAAAACATCATTGTAATTATAGGCGATGTCATCCGGAACTACATAGTTTCGTCCGTTAAGCAATGCTGTTGCTTTTGAGATAGAAAGGAGCGCAAGAGAACCTCTCGGACTGATGCCGAGTTTTACCATAGGATGTTTTCTTGTTGCTTCAGCTATCTGAGCGATGTACATAAATATTTTATCGTCAACATAAATATCGTCGACTGTTTTTTGAAGCAGCTGAAGATTTTCAGCTGTGATGACAGGTTCTGCCTGACTTGCTTCTTTGATGCGTGATTTCAGCTTTAATATCTGTATTTCACTTTCAAGATCAGGATATCCCATTGAAAGCTTGATCATAAATCTGTCGAGCTGAGATTCCGGAAGATCCTGTGTACCTACCGAGCCTATCGGGTTTTGTGTAGCTATAACGATAAATGGTTTTGGAAGCTCATGTGTTTTGCCGTCCACAGATACTTTCCCTTCTTCCATGATTTCAAGAAGCGCAGACTGAGTTTTGCTTGATGTTCTGTTTATCTCGTCTGCAAGCAGAAGATTGCACATTGACGCACCCGGCTTGAAATCAAAAGTGTCGGTGTTTTTATTATATATTGTAAACCCGGTCACATCTGTCGGAAGTACATCAGGTGTAAACTGGATCCTGTTGTATTTTAGCGATAGAGCCTTTGAAAATGCAAGTGCCATTGTTGTTTTTCCGACTCCCGGGATATCTTCTATAAGAATATGACCTCTTGATAGTATGGCAAGAAGTATTTTGATGATTACTGTATCTTTTCCAATTACTGATTTTTTTACTTCATCGAGAATATAAATTGCTGATTTGATTGTTTTGTTTTCAATTTCATTTGCCAAAAAAAACACATCCTTAATAAATAGTATACTTTCTTATTATAACATTTGAAGTGTATATTTTCAATATATTTTATGAATATATTTGGAAATGGTTTTGAATATAATTACCGAAAACTGAATATTTTATTTGAATTGTCTCTTATTGATAAAAAGCAGTACTTTGAAAAAAAATTGTGAAAGGTATTTACATATCGGTTTTTTTAGTGTAAAATATTAAGAGTATGAAAAAATTTCAGAGAGGTGTATACAATGAATAGAAAGTATAATCGAATACTCATAAAACTGAGCGGAGAGGCACTTGCTGGAGAAAAACATTCAGGACTCGATTTTAATGTTATTAACAATATATGTTCAAGTATAAAAAAAGCAGCCGATACCGGCGTGCAGATCGGTATTGTTGTTGGAGGCGGAAACTTCTGGAGAGGACGTTCAAGCGGTGATATGGACAGAACAACAGCTGATCATATCGGTATGCTTGCAACTGCAATGAATGCCCTTGCAGTTGCAGACTGTCTTAAGTCTCTCGGTGCTGATGTCAGAGTTCAGACAGCCATTACTATGACTCAGGTCGCAGAGCCGTTTATCAGAAACAAAGCTGTAAGACATATGGAAAAGGGAAGAATAGTAGTATTTGGCTGCGGAACAGGTAATCCTTTCTTCTCAACAGATACAGCAGCAGCACTTAGAGCTGCTGAAATTGAAGCAGATATTCTGTTTAAAGCAACAATGGTTGACGGTGTATATGACAAGGATCCTCACAAATATGACGATGCTGTTAAATATGATACACTTTCATTTGATGAAGTCCTTTCAAAACAGCTTGCAGTAATGGATGCAGCAGCTGCTTCAATGTGCAGGGAAAATAAGATCCAGGTTCTTGTTTTCAATCTTGAAAGACCTGAAAATATATATGATGCTGTTGTCGGTGAAAACGTCGGAACAGTAGTAAAAGCATAAAAATTTATTTGGAAAAGAGGATCACAATATGAATGAACAGTTAACAAAAGCTAAAGAAAAAATGCAGAAAACGATCGACAGTCTTGCAAGAGAATTTGCATCTCTCAGAGCAGGAAGAGCAAATCCTGAAGTTCTTAACAAGGTTCAGGCTGAATACTGGGGAGCTATGACTCCTGTAACTCAGATGGCATCTGTATCAGTATCTGAAGCAAGAACTCTTGTTATTCAGCCTTATGATGCATCTGCACTGAAGGCTATAGAAAAAGCTATTCAGATGTCTGATATCGGAATTAATCCTAATAATGACGGTAAAGTAATAAGAATGACATTTCCTCAGCTTACTGAAGAAAGACGTAAGGAGCTTTGCAAAAATATAAAAAAATATGGTGAAGAAGCAAAGGTTGCTGTTCGTTCAGTAAGAAGAGACATTATGGATCAGTTTAAGGCAATGAAGAAAAATTCAGAGATCACAGAAGATGATATGAAGCAGAACGAAAAAGATCTTCAGAAGATCGTAGACAAATTCTGTGAAGAGATCGATTCAATGGTTGCAGCTAAGGAAAAAGAGATCCTTTCTATCTGATCATATATTATTTAATTAAAAATTTTTATTTATTTTATTTAACCTTTTATGGTTATAAATTAGGAGCATTATGGCAAAGAATAATAATACAGTTGTGCTACCGGAGGTATTGCCTCAGCACGTTGCGTTTATCATGGACGGAAACGGCAGATGGGCAAAGAAACGAATGCTTCCGAGAAAGATGGGTCATGCAGAAGGCGTAAAGACCTTTAAAACAATTTTAAGATACTGCAGACGCATAGGCTTGAAGAATGTTTCTTTTTATGCTTTTTCGACTGAAAACTGGAAAAGATCAAAAGATGAAGTTGATGCACTTATGAATCTTTTCAGAAAGTACATAGTAGAAGCAAAAGAAAATTTTTGTGAAGAGACAAGAATGATTTTTATAGGTGATAAATCAGGTGTTCCTGATGATATCAGAAAAATGATGACAGATCTTGAAGAAGACACAAAGCATTTTGACAAGATGAACCTCATGGTCGCAATAAATTACGGAGGACGTGATGAAATAGTTCATTCCGCAAGACAGCTTGCCATGAAGGTACAGTCAGGTGAATTAAAACCTGAGGATATTACAGAATCAATGATGTCTGAAAATATGTTTACTGCAGGTATACCGGATGTTGATCTGCTCATCAGACCCAGCGGCGAATTTAGAATTTCCAATTTTCTTCTTTGGCAGAGTGCCTATGCAGAATTCTATTTTTCTGATGTTCTGTGGCCTGATTACACGCCGGAAGATCTTAACGAAGCTTTAATTGCTTATTCACAAAGATCAAGAAGATTCGGAGGTGTTTGATTTTTGTTTAAAAGAATCATGACTTCTGTTATTGGGATAGCTATTGGGCTGGCTATATTGTGTTTTTCACATACGATAGTAGTAAATATTGTGATCGCTCTGCTGTCATGCCGTGCTGTATTTGAACTTTTAAGGGCTTTAAAATGCCTTGAAAATAAAGTAATTACCGGAATTTCATTAGCATACAGCACAGTGATGCCTTTTGTATATTTGCTTTATAATAAAAACGGCAATCACATTGTTCTTGATGTTGCTTCAATTCTTTTTGTTACAGCGATCAGTACTGCATATCTTCCCGAACATAAAAAAATGCCTTTTGAAAAGTTTTTCTTTGTTCTTTCCGTTCCGCTGTTTATTTCTTATTCCTTAAATTCCATTTATTTAACAGCGAGAATGTCTGAGCAGCATTGTCCGATCTACATAGCACTTATTTTGTGCGGTGCATGGATAGCTGATTCAGCAGCTTTTTTTACAGGTACTTTTCTTGGAAAACACAAGCTTTGTCCTGAGATCAGTCCTAAAAAAACCATCGAAGGTTTTATAGGCGGTGTTTTGGGAAATGGAATTTTCTTTGTAGTTTTTAACCTTATTTATGTGACTTTTTTTGCAAAGAACTGCGAAGTAAATTATATAGCATCGTTTTTCCTGGGAGTTATCTGTGCTCTCATCGGAACAGTAGGCGATCTTACTGCTTCCATTATCAAAAGAAATACAGGAATAAAGGATTTTGGAAAAGTTATGCCGGGACATGGCGGAATTGTCGACAGATTTGACAGTGTGTTTTTCGTCGCACCTTTTATGTACGCATATTTATCTTTATTCAAAATATATGTATGATCGATTTTACAGGCTAACAGATTGATATTTGTTAGCCTGTGGGTTTTTTACTTGATTTTTTTCTGAAAGGATTCGATTTATGAAACGTATTTCAATTTTAGGTTCAACCGGTTCAATAGGTCTTCAGGCGATCGATGTTGCAAAGATGCATCAGCTTGAGATTCGTGCTGTTGCAGCAAACAGAAGTGTGAAAAAGCTTGAAGAACAGGCAAGAGAATTTAAGCCGCACTATGTTTGTGTATTTGATGAAACATGCTATAAAGATTTAAAACAGTCTCTTTCTGATACAGATGTTGAAGTGCTTTCCGGAATGGAAGGACTTTGTACGATCGCAGCGGATGAAGGTTCAGATATTCTGCTCAATTCTGTAGTCGGAATGGTCGGACTTCTTCCTACACTGACTGCAATAAGAAACGGAAAAGATGTTGCTCTTGCAAATAAAGAAACACTTGTTGCCGGCGGAAATCTGGTTATGAGTGAATCAAAAGAGAAAGGTGTAAATATTTTTCCGGTAGACAGTGAGCATTCTGCTATTTTTCAGAGCCTTCAGGGAAACAGTATGAATCGTATCAATAAAATTATTCTTACTGCATCAGGCGGTCCGTTTTTTGGTAAGAAAAAGGAGGATCTGAAGAATGTGACCATAGAGCAGGCTTTGAATCATCCTAACTGGAGTATGGGAAACAAAATAACAATCGATTCTTCAACTCTTATGAACAAAGGACTCGAGTTTATAGAAGCCAAGTGGCTGTTTGATCTGACACCCGATCAGATCGAAATAGTAGTTCACAGACAGAGTGTTCTTCATTCTGCAGTTGAGTACAAGGACTTTTCAATTATCGGACAGATGGGTGTTCCTGATATGAGGATCCCTATACAGTATGCTCTTCTGTATCCTGAAAGAACAGCATGTCCTACAAGACAGCTTTCACTTACTGATTACGGAACCCTGACCTTTGAAAAGCCGGATCTTGAGACATTTGACTGCCTTTCAATGTGTATCGAGGCAATAAAGAAGGGTGGAGCTTATCCTTGTATAGTAAATGCTGCCAATGAAGCTGCAGTCGGAAAATTTTTAGATGGCAAAATAAGCTTCTTAAGGATAGGCGAACTCGTCAGAGAGTCAATGGAGCATTTTGATTTCAGTGAGATCAGATCCTATGAAGATGTTATAAGAGCAGATTCTGCATCAAGGGAATTTGTTCTTTCAAAAATATAAATAATGAGGTAATCAGATGAATATTGTAATAGACATAGCAATAGCACTTCTTGTTTTCGGAATTCTGGTAGCAATACATGAATTCGGTCATTTTTCCATAGCAAAGCTGAGTGGTATCAAGGTCAATAAATTTGCAATAGGAATGGGTCCAAGACTTATAAAATTTCAAAAAGGTGAAACAGAGTATTCTCTCAGACTTTTTCCTGTAGGTGGTTTTTGCGCCATGGAGGGTGAAGATGATGACAGCGATGACCCGAGAGCTTTCAGAAACAAGCCTGTTTTAAAACGAATCGCAGTTGTTGTTGCTGGTGCAATAATGAACCTTATCCTTGGTTTCATTGTGTGTATAATTATGACTTGTGTCATGGAAAAAATACCTTCACTGACAATTTCAGAGTTCAGGGAAAATGCCATGAGTGCTCAGACCGGACTTGAGGTAGGGGACAAAATATTAAAGCTTGACAATACAAATATATTTAATGATACAGATCTTTCTTATGAATTCGGAAACAGTAAAGATCAGATTTTCGATGTAACAGTAAAAAGAGACGGAAAAAAGATTACAATTCCGGATGTTAAATTTCTTCAGGAGTATTATTATTACTACAATGAAGACGGAATACTCGTTTCAGTGGACAAAAACAAAGTCTATGGTGAAAACAAGGATGAAGAACTGAAACTTATAGCTTCAAATGTTAATAAAGAAAGCCAGGATGAGGCTAAGGAATCAGATGGTAATGTTCTTGCTGATAAAAATACTGAAAATAAGGAAAATTATCATTATTTTTATAATACCGAAACTGAAAAGGTAGAATTTGGTCAGGTAAAAGATTTCATGGATGAAAAGTATATGGAACTCGGATTTGCTCAGAGTGCATTTGACTTCTGGGTTGAACCAGCTGAGAAAAATATAGTGTCTGTCATGTCATATTCAGCCGGTTCTTTTGCTACTCTTGCAAGACTTATATGGAAATCACTTATCGATCTTGCGACCGGACAATATGGAATAAGCGATCTGTCAGGTCCTGTAGGTATTGTCAGTGCTATCGGTGAAGTCAGATCATATGGACTTGACAATCTTCTTAAGCTCGTTGCCATGATATCAATTAATCTTGGAATATTTAATCTTCTTCCTATTCCTGCGCTTGATGGCGGAAGATTGGTTTTCCTTATCATTGAGGCTGTAAGAAGAAAACCTGTTTCGCCTGAAAAAGAAGGTCTTGTTCATCTGGTATTTTTAGCTCTTCTTATGGTTTTGATGGTAGTTGTTACAATAAGCGATGTAAAAAAATTATTTGTGAATTAAAAACGAGGGATAAATCATGAGAAATATAAAAAAAGTAAAGCTTAATGATCTGATATTCGGCAGCGGAGATATCTATATACAGTCTATGCTGAATACAAGATCGGACGATATAGAAGGAAGTGTAAAACAGGCTGTTGAGCTTGAAAAAGCAGGTTGTGATATAGTTCGTGCTGCTATTCCTGATGCAGAGGCTGTAAAGCTTATCCCTGCCATAAAAGAAAAGATCAGCATTCCGCTGGTAGCAGATATCCATTTTGATTATCGACTTGCTCTTATGGCATGTGATGCGGGTATAGATAAAATAAGAATAAATCCGGGAAATATCGGAGATATGGACAGAGTAAAAGCAGTTGCCGATGCCTGCAGGAGCAAAAATATTCCTATAAGAATAGGTGTTAATTCCGGTTCTGTTGAAAAGGATCTGCTTGCAAAATATGGCGGTCCGACTCCTGATGCACTTGTAGAAAGTGCGATGAACCATGTCAGAATGCTTAACAGATATGATTTTGATGATATAGTGATCTCCATCAAGTCATCAAACGTAAAAAATATGATAGAAGCATATAGAAAAATGGCAGAAACAGCAGATTATCCGCTTCATCTCGGTGTTACTGAAGCAGGTACGGAAAGAATGGGCATAATCAAATCAGCAATTGGCATAGGTTCTCTTCTTGCTGACGGAATAGGCGAAACGATTAGAGTATCACTTACAGGAGATCCTGTAAAAGAGGTATATGCAGCACGTGATATCCTTAAGGGTCTCGGACTCAGAAAGGGCGTTGAATTTGTTTCATGTCCGACATGCGGCAGAACAAGAATAGATCTGATAAAAGTTGCCGGTGAGGTCGAAAAAGCACTTGAAAATGTAAAGAAAGATATCAAGGTAGCTGTAATGGGATGTGTAGTAAACGGTCCCGGAGAAGCTAAGGAAGCTGATATCGGAATTGCAGGCGGAGACGGATGCGCTGTAATTTTCAAAAAAGGCGAGGTACTCAGAAAGATCCCTGAATCTGAGATCGTTTCAGAGCTGTTAAAGGAAATTGAGAAGCTTTAAGCATTTTTTACTAAACGAAACGGAGAACTTTGATGAACGAATTCAACATCCTTGAATTTTTAAAAGAATTCAATATCGACATCCCTGAAAAAATATCAAAGGGAATCCTTTTTAAAATAACTTATTCAGGTGATCTGCGTTCGATAACGTTTTATCTGAAATTTTCTGAACTGATCGATTTTGAAAGCACACTGGCTTTTGAGAATAATCTCAGAGCCGGTTTTGCTGTTGAAAGGATAAATATATTGTGTTTTTATCCTCCTGAACTTTTTTCACTTGATTATTTTGAAACATTAAAAGACAAGCTGAAACGAAAAATATCAGCTGTAAACGGATTCCTTGACGGATGTGAAAAAAAGATCGAGGATAACAGGATCATAATCGACCTTAAAAACGGAGGATATGAACTGCTCAATAAATCTAATTTCTCAAGAGAACTTTCTGCACTGATAAAACAGGAATTTTCACTTGATTATAAAGTTGAGCTTACAGGTGCACTTGAAGTCAAAAGTGAAGATCATGAAAAGCTCATGGAGGAAACGCTTGCTGCACTTCCGAAACATACAGAGCAGTTTGGTGCTTCGGGCAGCGGGGCACAGGGTCAGTCCAAATCATCAGATCAGGACAAAAAATCGGCTGTATTCAGAGAAGTTCCGATAGGACATTTAAACTGTTCGGTTCCTTTTGAAGATGATCTCGGAAAACTCATAAGAGGAAGAGAGATAAAGGATGAAGCCGTTCCGATAGATCAGGCAGTTAAAAATCTCAATAACAGAGTCACGATATGGGGTGACGTTTTTGAGGTAGAGAGCAAGGAAATAAAAAATGAACGAACTGTATTTACCTTTACGATAACTGATTATACCGGTTCTGTTCTGATAAAGGTTTTTGAAAAGAATGACAAGATCGCTGAATCAGGACTTGATACGATAAAAAAAGGCTCGTCACTTATTGTAAACGGAAGGATCGATTTCGACAATTTTGCTAAAGATGTGTCGATAATGGCTGATTCTCTTATTTCGGCTAAGAGGATCATGAAAAAGGATACTGCGGAAGTTAAACGAGTAGAACTGCATATGCATACGGCCATGTCATCCATGGACGCAGTTACTCCGGCTGAAGTTATCGTTAAAAGAGCACATGACTGGGGAATGCCTGCAGTTGCTATTACCGATCATGGAAATGTTCAGGCTTTCCCGGAAGCAATGAATACTGCAGCAGGCTTTAAGGATCCTAATTTCAAGGTGATCTACGGATGTGAGGCCTATGTTGTAAATGATATCGATGTTCTCAAAATACTTAACGTTGAGGACAACAGAAGCATCAACGATGAGGTTGTGGTACTCAGCATTGAAACTACCGGTCCTAACAGCGTAAGTGACAGAATGATCGAGATAGGAGCAGTAAAGGTAAGGGGACTTCAGATAATAGATGAGTTCTATACTCTTGTTAATCCGATGATGCCTATATCTCATACAGTTCAGGATGAAATAAACATTACAAATGCAATGGTTGAAAATGCACCGACAGAAGCCGAGGCAATGAGAATGTTTATGGAATACTGCGGTGAAAACGCAGTTATATGTGCTCACAATGCACAATCGGATACTTCGTTCATTAATGAATGCTGTAAGAGAAACAAAATTGAATTTAAATATAATTATATAGATACAACTGTTCTCTGCAAAACATGTCTTCCCGATCTTGCCAAGACCAAAATAGAAGGTGTTGCAAAGGTTCTGAAGCTTGGAAAGCTTGAAAGAACGAATGCAGCTGATTCGGCACGAATGATCGCAAAGATCTATATAAACCTTACTAAAAAGGTAAATCAGGATAATGATGTCCAGGTACTTTCAGATTTTAATACAAATATCGCAAAGATAGATGTCAGAAAACTGAAATCATATCATCAGATAATTCTTGTTAAAAATCAGAGAGGTCTTAAAAATCTTTATAAAATGGTGTCATACGGACATGTGGAGTTTTTCTACAAAAAACCTCTGATGCCGAAATCCATACTTGAAAAACACAGAGAGGGACTGATTTTCGGAAGTGCCTGTGAAGCCGGAGAGCTTTTCAGGGCGATGGTCGAAAACAAATCTCATGAAGAGATCGTAAGGCTTGCAAAGTTTTATGATTATCTGGAGATACAGCCTCATATGAACAATGCTTTTATGATCAGAAACGGTATGGCTAAGAGTGAAGAAGAGCTTATTGAGTATAATAAGAGAATAGTAGCTCTCGGCGAAGAACTCGGGATCCCCGTTGTTGCCACCTGCGATGTTCACTTTATAGACAAACAGGACAGTATTTTCAGAGAGATACTCCAGGCAGGAAACGGATTTAAGGATTCAGGAGAGCAGCCGCCTCTGTATTTCAGAACAACAGATGAAATGCTGAATGAATTTACTTATCTTGGTGAAGAAAAAGCATATGAGGTAGTTGTAAAGAATACAA
The DNA here is from genome assembly GCA_045643005.1 of Oscillospiraceae bacterium. Classification (GTDB taxonomy): domain Bacteria; phylum Bacillota; class Clostridia; order Oscillospirales; family Ruminococcaceae; genus HUN007. The sequence continues at coordinate 41,225 of JAZUJY010000118.1, forward strand.
ATATGTTTGCAGACATGATCGATGAGGTCCTTCCTATTCCGAAGGGAACATATACTCCTACCATTGACGGTGCAGAGGAAGACCTTGTCAGAATAACCCATGATAAAGCCCATGAAATATATGGTGATCCACTTCCTGAGATAGTTGAAAAAAGACTTGACAGAGAGCTTTCAAGTATTATCAAACACGGATTTGCCGTTCTTTATATCATTGCACAGAAGCTTGTATGGAACTCTGTTGATCATGGATATATGGTTGGTTCCCGAGGTTCTGTTGGTTCTTCCTTTGTTGCATCGATGGCAGGTATTTCAGAGGTTAATCCTCTTTGTCCGCATTATATCTGTCCGAATAAAGACTGTAAATACAGTGAATTTGATACATCAGGAACATATGGATCAGGATTTGACCTTCCTCAGAAATACTGTCCGAAATGCGGAACAGACATGCTCAGAGAAGGACATGATATTCCGTTTGAAACATTCCTTGGTTTCGACGGAGACAAGGCTCCGGATATTGACCTGAACTTTTCAAGTGAATATCAGTCCTCGGCCCACAGATATACAGAACAGCTTTTCGGCCGCGACAATGTTTTCAAAGCCGGAACAATTTCCACAGTTGCCGAAAAGACAGCGTTTGGTTATGCCAAGGGATACTGTACGGATAAAAATATTGATAAGAATAACGCTGAGATACTCAGACTTGCCAGAGGATGTACCGGTGTCAAAAAGACTACCGGACAGCATCCGGGCGGAATGGTTGTTGTTCCTAATGATTATGAGGTTTATGACTTTACACCGGTTCAGCATCCTGCAGACTGTGCAGACAGTGAAGTAATCACGACTCACTTTGACTTCCATTCGCTTCATGATACTATTCTTAAGCTTGATGAACTTGGTCATGTCGTTCCTACGTTCTACAAACATCTTGAAGATATGACAGGAATGCTGATAAAGGATGTACCGACATCTGATCAGCAGGTCGTAAAAATGATCACAGATGTATCAGTGCTCGGAGTCACAAAAGAGCAGATATTCTGTCCTACAGGAAGTCTCGGTATTCCTGAGATGGGAACAAACTTTACCATCGGAATGCTTATGGATTCAAAGCCTACAAAATTTTCAGACTTTTTGCAGATATCAGGTCTTTCACATGGTACGGACGTTTGGCTCGGAAACGCAAAGGATCTTATAGAACAGGGTACATGTACGATTTCTGAAGTTATAGGTACTCGTGACAGTATCATGACATATCTTTTATATAAAGGTGTAGAGCCGAAGATGGCGTTCCAGATCATGGAGAACACCCGAAAGGGTAAAGCACCTAAAACATTTACACCTGAACTTATTCAGATGCTTCTTGATCATAATGTTCCGCAGTGGTATATCGACAGTTGTCTTAAGATAAAATACATGTTCCCGAAGGCACATGCTGCTGCATATGTTATTGCGGCAATAAAGCTTGCATGGTTTAAGCTATACAAGCCTCTTGAATTTTATGCTACTTACTTCACCGTACGAGGAACAGACTTTGATGCAACAACTGCCATACAGGGTAAGGAAGCAGTCAGAGATAAGATACTCGCACTCCGTGAAATGGGAAATGAACGTTCAGCCAAGGAGTCATCTACATTGGATACTCTTTATATTATCAATGAAATGCTGGAGAGAGGATACGAATTCCTGCCTCTTCATCTTTACAATTCTCATGCTTTTGATTATCAGATCGAGGATGGAAAAATACGAATTCCGTTCAGCGCAATACCGGGAATAGGGGATTCAGCTGCAGCTGCCCTTTATAAGGCTGCACAGGAGAGAAACTTTATTTCCATAGAAGAATATCAGGCTAACAGTGGTGCTTCAAAATCAGTTATAGAACTTTTTGAGAAAATGGGTACTTTCGGAGATCTTCCGAAATCAAGTCAGATGACGCTGTTTTAAAAACAAATGCCATGCACTTCGATGCATGGCATTTGTTTTTATGATATTATTTTTTGAATTCTTCAAAGTTCTGCTTTTAACAAGCAGAGGCGGGGGATATCCTCTGTGTTGTTATATCAAACAAGTTCTATAAGATCATTTAATATGCAGTATTCAATGTCAAAAGATCTGATATCATCATCTCCTGTTTTGATTTTACATACAGGATAATCCATTTCTTCAATGGTTCCGATACCGTATTTTTTGTGCTTTATTTTTTTCCCTGGCATATATGCCGAGCATTTTTGTCTGATCACATTTTTGTTTGTTTTCTGAGTTTGTTTTTTGTTTTTGCTCAGAACAAGCTTTGAAGTGCTTTCATTGGAAACACATAGTTCAGGAAATCTGTTTTTTGATACGGGTGTCATGCTTTTAGTTCCCATAAGCTGTTGTATAAACATGGCTTCATTGCATTTTTCTCCATATGCTGCTTCATATGAGAAAATAGAAAAAGTTTTTTTTGCCCTTGTTACTCCAACATAAAAAAGACGTCGTTCTTCTTCAAGATCATCAATTATGTTTTTTGGCATCATCTGTTCTTCATCAGGTTTTATCGGTACAGAAGGAAATACTCCGTCCGCAACATCGATCATAAGCACATTATCGTATTCAAGCCCCTTGCTTGAATGAATAGTCGACAGAATGATCCGGCTGTCGGGATCTGCAGATCCTTGTGTAACTATTTGATGAAGTTCTTTCATTCGTGATAAAAAGAGATGGAGTTCCTGATTCTGGTTGGCTATCGAGAGCAGTGTATTTATTTTGAACATATCCATTCCTCTGCTGCGGGCAAATTTTCCATATTCCAGTTTATTGACTACATACATGATAGCAGCATAGCTTTTCAGCTTTTTTATGTGGAGAAGAGCTGAGGATATTTCTCTGATCTTTTTTTGCTGCCAGGATTCGATTCCGGGGATACCTTCAAGAGTGTTCAGAAATGAACGTTTTGATTTTCCATGTATTCTCGCAGCGTGCAATATCGTTTCTTTTTTGATTTTAAGACCTATTTTATAATAAATATCCGAGAAAATATCTGCATCGGTCATATCAAAAGCAAACTGAAGAATATTCATTATGTCAGATATAATATTTAAGCTGAAAAAAATGCCGTCACTTTCCTTTAATCTGTAGCCTATGGAATTTTTTTCGAACAGATCAATAAGCGGAATGGCTGAATCGTTGTTGCGATACAGAATAGCAAGTTCATCGTCATTTTCAGAAAGCATTTTTAAAATATAGCTGTATTGGTATTTGTGGTCATGTAGAACGATATTTTTTATAGGATAAAATTCTCTGCTGTCAGTTATCATATTTTTGTCGTATCTGGTGTGATTGAATTTTATAAAGCTGTTTGCCCTGTTTACTATATCACACGATGAACGATAATTTTTTTCCATCAGAAGAATTTCTGCGTCCGGATATACCTTGTCAAATTCCAGAAGAGCCTGCGGATAAGCAGCACGAAATGCATAAATACTCTGATCCTCATCTCCTACCATAAAAATATTTTTGTACTTTGAAGCCAGAAGTCGTATTATCATGTGCTGGATCTTTGAAGTGTCCTGTGCTTCATCGACATTTATATATTTAAACTTTTCCTGGTAGTAGTTTAAAATATCAGGGTTTTTTATAAGAATTTTCAGAGCATATTCAAGCTGATCATCATAGTCCATTATTTGGTTTTGCTGTTTATATTGTTTATAGCGGTTAAAGAATTCAAAAAAATCAAGTTCACCGATTTTGATTTTTTTTATCTCACTGGTTGAAAGCATCATATTCCTGCTGTAAACCAGTTTTGTCTTTATCTCCTTGAGTGTGCTTTCTGATGGAAATTCATGAAGCATATCAAGGTACAGTGCACGAATTATCTTAGTAGTCTGGTTTTCTTCAGCAAGTCTGAATGCTGTTGTATTTTTAAAACGTTCATATGTCATTATGACAGTGGCACAAAAACCGTTAATTGTTCTGAATTCAATTTTACCGTTAAAATCCGGAAATTTGTCAAAAAATCTTTTTTTCATATCTGCAGCGGCAGAAACGTTGTAGGTCATTGTCAGAATGCTTTCTTCAGGAATATTTTTACAAAATATCATATATCCGAGTCGTGCAACTATAACCGTAGTTTTTCCGCTTCCGGGGACAGCGAGCAGTAACGTTTGTCCGCCTGTTCGTTTAACTGCGGAATCCTGCTGTTCATTCAGTCTGATATTATATTTCTGTTTAAATTCTAAATAATTCAATGATTCACCTGTTTTCATAAGAACTATAATATTCACAGAAAAACAGCAGCACTATTGTGCTGCTGTGATTTCCTTTAATGAGATCATATTGATCGAATCAAGAGAAATTCCGTTATCCGGTGCAAGTGTTTCAACCTGATTATGATGGCTGAAAATAATGACCTGCTCCTTTGATGAATAATCATTAAGAAATTTCAATATCTGTCCGCCTTTTGTTTCGTTGAACTTAACAAGCACATCATCCATAATAACCGGTGGCTTTTTGGAATTTGATGTAATTTCTGCAACCGCAAGTCTGAGAGAGAAATAGATCTGGTCACAGGTTGCTTTACTTATGGTTTCGAATTTTATCGGATTTTTATCTTTATCTTTGATAAGGATCTTTCCGCCCTTCATTGAAATAGCAGAATATTTGCCATTTGTAAGTTCGCAGAAAATTTCAGATGCTCTTTTGGCAAATTCGGAAATATACTTTTCTCGCATTTCACTCAAAGACTTGTTGTAAATATCAATGGCTGCAGAAACTGATTTTTTAAGTTCTTCAGCTTTTTTCAATTCATCCTTCAGCTTTTTAATTTCGATCTCAGTACATGCAACGCTCTTTGAATCGTTGAACTGAACCTTCATATTTGTTATAGCAGTTATATATTTTTCTTTTAAATTCAAAGATTTTTCGAGTGTTGTATTTGACTGCTGCTTTAATTCGAGAAGTTCATTTTCAGAAAGCTTTGGTATATCTTTGCCTTTTGACAGTGTTTTTATTTCTTCTTTAATTTCAGAAATTTGATTCTTCAGACTGGCAGAACTGTTGTCCTGACTGTTGTATGAAACCATTTTTGCACTCAGATCATCGATTTCTTCTACAAGAGGTTTATTCTCCTCTACAAATCTGACAGCTTCTTCAGGTTCTCCGAAACTTCTGATCGGAACAAGAGTTTTCATAAGTAATTCGGATTTTTCTTTAATTTTTTCATCGATATCCTCGATATCTTTTTCGGCTGATTTTATATCGTTTCTAAGAGTATAAAATCTTGGATCAGGTTTATCGACCTTTGAATCTGCAATACTGATCTGCTTTTTAAAAAAGTCGATATTTATGTGATTCTGTTCGATCTTATTTTCAAGCTTTTTAATTTCTTCGTCTATTGTCATTTCACGAAGCTTAAGATCGGTGATATTTTTTTTCGCTTTGGCGATTATCGATTTGTGTTTATCCGAGCCTTCCGTGTAGTTGTTTCTGATCGTACGCATTTCCATCTGCGCATTTCTGAGCTCATTTTCATTTATTCTTGCATTGCTTGTTTTTACTATCTTTTCTTTTTTCACTTTATCGATCATATACGATATAAGAATGATAATACCTAAAACAATAAATACAAGTATGATCGGACCAAGATTAAAAATTGCACCGATCAGCGAAAGACAAATAATGATGATAGAAGTATAAAGAAGGTTCTTGTTAGAGGTTTTGTAATTGGCTGAAGTCGTGGTTCTTCTGCTTGAACCGTGAAGTCTTTCCTCGGCCATGAGAAGCTTATGCTGTGATAATTCTTCGAAATGTTCAAAGTCAGTATTTGCGGTCTGAAGTTCGAAATCAGCACGAACAAGAGCATCCTTGATCTTTTCTTTATCATTTTTTTTCTCAGTGATCTGTTTTATCATTTCTCGCTGGCTGAATTCAAGGTCCTCAAGCTGAGCTTTGGTTTCAGCAATGTTTGATATTATGTCGTTGTTATCTTTTGGAGTATAGCGACCTATATCTATTTTGAGTGCCTTGATCTTGTCTGTCTTCTGTGTTTTTTCATTTTTTAAGCCTTCAAGCTCATCGAGAACGGAACAGCATTCACTGAAACAGTTCTTATGATTGCTGATCTTAAGATCACTTAAAACCATGTTTTTTTCTTTGAATCTCTTTGAGATCTCATTGAAATGCTGTTGATTATTTTTACAGTTTTCAAGTTCTTCAAGTTTAAAAAGCTTTTCCTGAATTGTAAGCTGCTTTTTCATATTTTCATATACTGAAGAGCTTTTCTTATAATCTTTCAGAAGAGTGTTGCACTCATTCTGCTGTGATATTTTTTGTTTTTCTGCTTTCTCAGCTTCTTTGAGCTGTTCGGATAAAACCTCTGTCTGTTTCTTAAGAATCTGATATTTTCCAAAAATAGAATTCGGATCTTTTTCGTCACATTCTGCATTCAGATTATGTGCAACATCTGATACAGAGATATTTTCTGAAGCAGAAGAAATGATATTTGAAAGAATGGCAGACATAATATCAGTATGTGATGTTTTCAGCATGGACACGGATGCCGATTCGTTCAGATAGGAATTTCGGTAAAACGTTTCCTTGTTGACACCGAGAATAATTTCACCGGGTACAGCGTTTCCCTGTAAAGTTTCCTTGGTATCTTTGGCAAGATTTTCTATTGTTATCTTGTCCAGCGATGCTTTTCCCGGATTAAATGTTCTTGATATTACATATTCTATACCATTATGAACTATAACTATTCCGCCTGACATATCAGAACCGTCATCAGGGATATATTTGGTTCTGAGATCATCTCCGTAAATATTGACCGTTCCGTATAAAATACAGAAAATAAAATCAATTATGGTTGATTTGTAATCCTCAGTCAGACCATAGATAAAATTGAGCTTTTCCTCAGAACATTCTATGTCAAGCCCCTGAATTTTTCCGAATTTTTCTAAAAAAATCTCTTTAATGTTCATAGAAACTTACCTCTCCGTCAAATGCTTTCAATCCGATATAAAGTGCATTTTCATATAAGGCTTTTTCATCATCAGAACTGCATGAGGAGATTTTCTCCAGCATTTTTTTTGCAAACAGACCTTTAAGTGAAAAATCAGCTGAAAGCATTTCAACATTAAGATCAGGTTTTGAATGATTGATGACGTTTATGTAGAAAAGAGTTTCTTCAAGTTCTGTTTTTATCAGCTTTGAATTTGGAATAAACCCTTCAGGAGATTTTCCGGTCAGAACGAGTTTGTACAGATTGTCTGTATATTTTTCTCCATAAAGAGTTTCAAGTTTTCTGATAACTGATTTTGCTATCTGTGAATTAGAAACAAGTGATGAAACATCAAAATTGACATTTTCGTAGAGACGGCTGCTTGTTTCATAAAACTTCAGATCGGTCTTGTGTTTGTAAACATTTCCGATATAAACACCTTTTTTGCCGGTTTCATCAAATCCGTTTCCGTCAGGTGTTCCGCAGTATGCATAGGAAGTATTTCCTGATTTCAGCACCTGAGTTGCTGTATGGATATGTCCGAGTGCAATATAGTCGAAATTGGATTTTTCTATCTGACTGACAGTCAGAGGATTGTATGCACTTGATTGATTTTCTGAAACAACGTCTCCATGATAAACCAGAATATTTATCATTTTATCATCAGGTACAGAAATGTCTTCGTGTTTGTTTTCCTGATAGCTGCTCACAAATGAAGAGCCGCACAGACGAAGATTTAATTCAGGATATTCAATTTTCTGAAAGTTGTTGAAAAAGATCACAGTGTTTTCCGGCCAGTCATCATCACTGTAAGGTGAATCAACGGCATAGTAGTCATGATTGCCGGCAACTATGGCAATTTTGACCTTCGGTACGGAAGCAAACATATTTTTTATGGAACGAAGTGTTTCGGAATCGATATGATTGCTGTCAAAAAGATCCCCGGCAATGATCAGAAGTTCGACTGCTTCTTTTTTTGTCAGCTCCACAATGTTTCTGAATGTATTTAAGATCTCCAGTCTTCTGGCTTTAGCTTTGTTTTTTAGAAATGCAAGCTCAGAGCACAGATGAATGTCTGCGCAGTGAAGAATTTTAATTTTGTCAGCCATGGATTCTCTCCCTTTTTATGAAAGATTTTTATGATTATATTATAACATATATAGATTATTAAGTAAAGTAAAATAAGGAGATTTGAAATACTAAAAAACATATTTCAAATCTGCTCTTTTGTATAAAAAGAACAAAAAAATATTTATATGTGAAAAAGTATGATATGTATTGATGTAAGAAATTGTGACAATGCATTATGATGAGATGCTGACTGCTTATTTGAACGATTGGTACAAAGTGTGGATTAACGATAAAAAATATAAATATTTGTGAAAAAATATATTGCAATTTAAACAAAAAAGTGCTATAATATAAATAGAGAAAGAAACAAATAAAAAACCGAAAAAATATTCTCTCATATCAAATTATTTGACAAAATCTTAGAAAAAAAACAGGAGGGAAGTTTTATGAACAATTCTGTATTTCTTCATCTGACAACAGCTGTTCTTGTATTTATACTTTTATGTATGATTCTTATTATCTGGATCAGTGTTGCTTTTATACACAGAAGTAAACAGCGCGTTACTTATGTATGTAATTCAGACTGTGATGTTTACAGAAAACTTGAATACCTGACAGAAGAATTCAGCTTTATAGAATATGTTGTAATAGAAATGAACAAATTTTTCTTCTTCAGAAACATACCTCTTTTTACAATGGCGATAGATTGGAACAATGAGATCGGGCTTATGATCGAAAAATATGCAGAGGGAAACAATATAACTGCAGACCGAGTAGATCAGTACCTGAAAAAAGGCAGAGAAAGTATCAGAAATGAGTAGATAAATATTTCCTTTCAATTAACAAAATACCGGAGCAGATGATTCTGTTCCGGTATTTTGTTTATGAAAGTTCTATCGTTAAAGTATTATTATCACTGCTGTTTAAGATATATTTTTCTTTTTGTCCGAAAACTGAAAATGTGCATTTTTTATCGGTTTTTGTAAAAGTGATCTTTAGAGTATTTTTTTCTTTGAGTGAAGTAAGTTTGAATACGGTATTTCCTTCAGAGTCAGGTATACAGATTTCTGCAGGGATATTTTCAACAGGTTCGTATAATATGATATCAGAATCTTCAAGATAATCATACTCAAAACTGTCTTTAAAATTACCGAAAGCCAGGATACTGTTTGGCCTGCACAATACAGGCATTTCATGATATGAGCATGATACTCTTATATATTTTCCTCCCTTGTATTGCTGACCTGTTATTATGTCTGTCCAGATTCCGTCAGGAACATAGAACTCTGCTTCTGAATTATCGGAAAAAACAGGAGCACAGAGGAGTGAATCGCCGAACATATACTGTCTGTCTGCAGTCAGAGACGGTATATCTCCGGAAAATTCCATAAACATCGGACGCATCATCGGTATCCCTGTTTTTGATGTCTTTACTGCCTGAGAATAAATGTACGGCATCAGTTTCCCCTTCAGTACGGTGAAAAATCTGAGAACACTTACTGCTTCTTCGTCAATGAGCCACGGTACTTTGTACGACGAGCTTCCGTGCAGTCTGCTGTGTGAGGACATAAGGCCGAATGCACACCATCTTTTATAGATATCCGGTGATGATCTTTCTTCAAAGCCGCCGATGTCATGACTGTAGAAGCCGAAGCCGCTTGACGAAAGAGAAAGACCTCCTCTTAGTGTCTCAGCCATTGATGAATAGTTTGCAGTACAGTCTCCGCCCCAGTGTACAGGAAAACGCTGACATCCTGCAGTCGCACTCCTTGAAAACAGACAAACTTCATTTTTTCCGTACATCTCTTCAAGTGCCTCAAATACTGTTTTATTATAAAGATATGAATAATAATTATGCATCAATACCGGGTCAGATGAATCAGAGTATACCACATCTACCGGTATTCTTTCACCGAAATCGGTTTTAATGAATCGAACGCCGTCACAGCAGAGTTTTTTTATTTTTTCTTTAAACCAGCTGCATGCGTCAGGCGACGTAAAATCAATGAGCGCCATTCCGGGCTGCCAGAGGTCGCACTGAAAAACACTTCCGTCAGGATTTTTTATAAAGAAGCCTTTTTCCATGCATTCTTCAAATACCGGTGAACGCTGAGCTATATAAGGATTTATCCATACGCAGACAGAAATGCCAAGCTCCTGTATTTTTTTCAGAAGCTGTTCAGGCTGAGGAAACAATGATCTGTTCCATTCAAAGGATGTCCACTCGTATTCCTTCATCCAGAAGCAGTCAAAATGAAATACTGAAAGAGGTATTTCTCTTTTTTTCATTCCTTCGATAAAAGACATGACGGTATCTTCAGAGTAATCTGTTACAAATGATGTTGACAGCCACAGACCGAACGATGATGCCGGAGGAAGAGAAGGTCGTCCTGTAAGGCGCGTGTAATTTGATATTACTTCCTTAGGGGCGTTTCCGCCTATAATGAAATATTCAAGAGTTTCTCCGGGAACTGTAAATGATACTTTCGATACTGTATCAGATCCGACTTCAAATGAAACATGATCGGGAGTGTTTACAAATATTCCGTAGCTTTTTGATGAAATATAGAACGGAATGGACTTATAGGACTGATATGAAGATGTTCCTCCGTCTGAATTCCATATGTCAACAGTCTGTCCGTTTTTTACAAACGGAGTGAATTTTTCACCAAATCCGTAAATATATTCGCCAACATCCAGAGAAAGCTGATCTCTCAGATATGTATTTCTGTTATCTTTATAATCATAGAATCTGCAGCTCGAATAGCTGTCTATACGATTTTTAGTGCTGTATTCGTTTTCTTTGATATATGAAAGAGATTTTTGCCCGCTTCCGGTGAGGAGCGAACCGTTATAATAATACCTGATATCAAATGTGCGTCCTTTTTTTATAACTGCTTTAAGATTTCCTGATGCAAACTCGATACAGTCATCATTTTCAGATATTTCCGGTCTGAATGTTTCATCCGGGTTCAGTTCAAATTCAGGGCATTTTCTGTTGCTGCCGCGAAAGTGGATCACTTTTATTTTTATAACATCTTTGAAAGGAGCAGTCATGCTGATCTCAAGATCAGGACCGCCGAGTGTCATTCCTCTGTTATAGATTATTTCTTTTACGGCAAGCATGGAAAGCTGTTTTGAATCATGAGATGATTCATATAATTGCGAAGCATAATAAATTTCATAATTTTTTTTGTTCAACCAGAATCCGTCTGAAAATTTCATATATGCCACCTCTCTGTTTATAAAAAAATCCCCCGTTTCAAAATGAGGCAGGGGATAATGGTTTTATGTTCAATAGTTTAGAACTGAGCTTTTCCAAATTCAGAAAGACGGAGATCCTTGTTCTTTTCAAGTGCCCATCTGATATTCCATTCGCTCGTAAATAAGAGAAGATAATTATCCTTGAAGTCCTGAACGATCTTTGTGTCGCTTGAAAGAATGAGTGATTTCAGGTCAAAGTCTTCAGGATTATCGATCCATCTGATATACTCGTATGAAAGGTTTTCTCTTCTTATGTCAACGTTGTATTCGTTTTTGAGTCTGTATTCGAGAACTTCAAACTGAAGCATTCCGACAACACCGACGATAACCTCTTCGTAACCTGTATATGGTTCAGTAAATATCTGGATCGCACCTTCCTGAACGATCTGGTTTACACCTTTGAGAAACTGTTTTCTCTTGAAAGTATCAGTACATGATATCTTGGCAAAATGTTCCGGTGCAAATGTCGGAATTCCAGAGTATCTGAATTTTTTGCCCGGCATGGTCACAGTATCTCCGATCGAGAAAATACCTGGATCGAAAACGCCCATGATATCTCCGGCATATGCTTCTGAAATTATTTCCCTGTCTGAAGCCATAAGCTGCTGTGGCTGAGAAAGCTTCATTTTTTTATTTCCCTGTACGTGGAATACTTCTGATTCTCTTTCAAATTTTCCTGAACAGATTCGCATAAACGCAATTCTGTCTCTGTGAGCTTTGTTCATATTAGCCTGAATTTTGAAAACAAATGCAGAAAATGCATCGTCAAAAGGACTGATAGTGCCTTCATCAGATTCACGTGCAAGAGGAGGGGGAGTCATCTGAAGAAAATTTTCAAGGAATGGTTCAACACCGAAATTTGTAAGTGCAGATCCGAAGAAAACAGGAGAAAGTTTTCCTGCCTGAACAGCATCAATGTCAAATTCCTCACTGGCACCGTCAAGAAGCTCAACATCTTCAACGATCGTGTTGTAATTTTCCTCACCTATAAGCTCAGCGAGATTTGAATCATTAAGGTCGACCTCTTGGGCTTCGACCTCTTTGTGCCCTCCGTTGGCAGTAAATGATATGATGGCTTTTTTGTTTCTGTCATATACACCTTTGAATGATTTTCCGCAGCCGATAGGCCAGTTTACAGGATACGTTTTAATTCCGAGCTCATTTTCGATCTCTTCGAGAAGATCAAAAGGATTTCGGGATTCACGGTCCATTTTATTGATAAATGTAAAGATCGGTATATGTCTCATTACACATACTTTAAAAAGCTTTCTTGTCTGATTTTCGACACCCTTTGAAGCGTCGATCACCATTACAGCAGAATCTGCTGCCATAAGTGTACGGTATGTGTCCTCAGAAAAGTCCTGATGTCCCGGTGTATCAAGAATGTTTATGCAAAATCCCTCGTAGTTAAACTGCATTACAGATGAGGATACAGAGATACCTCTTTGTTTTTCGATTTCCATCCAGTCTGATACGGCATGACGGTCGGATTTTTTTCCTTTTACAGTACCGGCCTGATTTATGGCTCCTCCGTAGAGAAGAAATTTTTCAGTAAGAGTTGTTTTTCCGGCATCAGGGTGTGAAATAATCGCAAAAGTTCTGCGGCGTTCTATCTCTTTTTGTATGCTTGGATTCAAAGCAGATTCCTCCGGTTTCATTTAATAAAAATGTTTATTTCAAAATACTTTATTATTTTATCATATTATCAGAAGATATGCAATATTTATTTTTATCAGGATGCTGTTGTTTCATCAGCTTCATCTTCTGTCGGAAGTGATGCAAAATTCTGGTCGATATCAACGTATTTGTTGTTTATTTTGATTTTCATTTTATCCTGGGTTTCATTTGCAAGCTGTGTAAATTTGCTCTGATATTCATAGTTTTGATCACTCATGAAGATATCAACTGCCTGCGATGAGAATACTTCTTCATCAAAAGGAAGCTTATATGCAATAAGATATTCATACAGTTCATCATATATAAGATCGGTTACACTGTTATCGTCAAGTGCCATTACTGCTTCTGAGAACTGCTGAGGCATTGATGATGATTTAATGAACTGACCGGAGTATCCGTCAGAAGTTTCAGGCTGTGAGCCATCCATATTGTATTTATCCATAAATTCATCAAATGGTGCTCCGTTTCTTACAAGTTCTACTATTACAGCTGAAAGTTCAGTGATGCCTTCTTTTATTTTTTCTTTATCTTTATTGTGGTTAGCTTCATTGAGCTTGTCAACTGCTGCTTTTTCTGCATCAGTGTATGTATACTGATCAAGATAAGTATAAAAGTCAATAGGTAAGTGTGTAGGTTCGTTGTTTTCATCTACTCCGTATTTTATGGATGGTGAGATCTTAATGTATTTTATACAGTAGTAGTCATTCAGATATTTGCTTTTAAAGTCATCACCGTAAAGTGTACTTACTATTTTGTTCTGAAGAGATTCTCTTACCAGAGTTTCTCTGAGTACATCTTCAGTACAGCATGTTTTTTTCAGGTAATCATCAAAGGTTTCTCCGCTTTGCTTATATGATGCTTCAAAATACAGTTTATAAGCAGTCATAAGATTATCGATATCTGCAGTTTCTTTTTCATCAAGTTTTACACCTGTATCAGCAGCAAGCTTGTAAATGGTATATGATGAAAACAAATCGTTGAGAGTTTTTTTCTTTAAAGCAGCGATGTCTGAACGGTCAGCATCGTTATCCCAGTATGAAGGATCGCCTTTATCCATATCAAATTTTGCACTTGCAAAATAGTATTTGAATTCGTCAACCGGCACATTAAATCCTGCTATGTTCATAAAAACGTCATCGGAAAGGTCGGTGAATTCGATAGATTTTTCATCATCGGCAAATGAACTGCTGCCATTGTCAGGGGATGATTCATCTGTTACAGATGCTGATGTTGTTTCTGTCTGAGATTTCTCAGAAGAACTGTCGTTTGAAGTATTATCTTTTTTGCTGCATCCGGCAATTCCTGCTGCTAAGCATAATGCCAGAACAGCAGCTGTTAATTTTTTTAATTTCATAATTTTTTTCCTCCAAATAAAATATTCGATCTGCCCCAATAAAAAATCAATAAAGCTTCTTGAAGAAAAAGACAAAATCTGATATAATAACAACGCAGTGTTTTGAAAACAAAAAAATTTAAAGGAGTGAACAATAATAAAGCTTGTTATTCAGAGAGTCCTGAATGCACATGTAAGCGTAGATGACAAAATCGTCGGAAAAATCGGCAAAGGGTTTCTTGTACTGTTTGGTGCAGGCAAGGGTGATACCGTGGAAGATGCTGAGAGACTTGCGAATAAAATGATCGGTCTCAGAATATTTTCCGATGAAAATGACAAGATCAATCTTTCACTTTCTGATGTCGGCGGAGAACTGCTGATAGTATCTCAGTTTACTCTTTATGCTGACTGCAGAAAAGGGAACAGACCAAATTTCACATCTGCAGCACCGCCTGATGAGGCGAATATGCTGTACGAATACTTTACTGAACTATGCAGACAAAAAGTGCCTGTTGTTGAGAAGGGAGTATTTGGAGCAGATATGAAAGTAACTCTTACAAATGACGGACCTTTTACAGTTGTTCTGGAATAATATCCAAACCATTTAAAGACCGGATAAATCGTATGATTTTCCGGTCTGTTTTTTTTATGTTCTGAGTTCTGCACTGTCGGTCGCAATGTTTCCGGAGCCCTTGAAGCTTCCGTTGTTTGAGAAGAAAAGATATGCTCCGCTGTTGCATCCGTTAAATTTACAGTTTTCAGCTTCTACTATATTGTTAAAGCTGATAATTCCGCCTTTAAAGCTGCCTTTGATAAAGCAGCCGTTAAATGTGCATTTTTTAAATGAGATCCTGTTCAGATTTGTGCTTTTTATTACTCCGCCTATTGCGTTTGCAAAAACGGATTCATAGCCGCAGTTTTTCAGGCTGCATTCTTCAAGAGAAAGTCTGCAGTCAGGATTAAGGTCAAATACGGCATCGTTGTCAAAATTTACAAATGAACAGTTTATGGCCTCGATATCGTAGCATCCGTGAAATCTCAGACTGCCGCAGTTCAGAAAATCACAGTTCTGAAAAACTATTTTTTTTGCACAGTTAAAGCCGATATGAAAATCGTGTATCTGTGTCATTGTACCCATGTCAATGATAAGATTTTCAAATATGATGTTTTCCCTGGATATTTCACAGCTGTTATATGTCGAGGATTCACTGACTGAAAGGATCTTTTTTGGATCGATCTTTTCATGGGCAAGTGAAAAAAGATGAAGACAGTTGGCTGTGTCAGCAAGAGCGCCGCATATGAATTTTTTTGTATAGCACAAAATATGTCTGTACAAACCGAAAGTGTCTTTTTTATTTGCAGCTTCATATTTGTCTGTATTTTGTTCGAGAATGGCTGAGGCATATCCGCAGAGTATGCGTACCTCTTCCTTTTCAAGCGAAAGCGCAGCTGCTGCTTCTGTAAGATATCCTGCCTGCTTCTGGGTGATGCTTCCTCCTGAACAGGCTATAAGAAGACAGTCAGTGAAAAAAGTATACTGAAGCTTGTACTGTATGCAGCTCTTGGTAAAAGAAGCCGCCGATTCTGCTGAAAGACTGCTGCATTCTTTTATATGATCTGATATAAGAGTGACAGCATTTGTGCCGTCCATAATTCTTTTTATAAAGCTTATTTTATCGTCTGTGTCAGTGCTGTCGAACTGTGCAGTAAGATACAGAAAGTCATAGTAAAGACTTTTAAAGCTTTCGTCCGCCTTTTCCAGAGGATGCTCCTTAATAGGTGCTCCATGCTGAACGCTTCCTGAAAAAATACTGTATACAGGTTCCTTTTTGGCGCTGACTTCCTGCACTGTGACATCCGGTTCTTTTGTAACGGTTTCCGGATGTGAAGCTTTTCCGCCTAATAGATCACGCGAAATAGGCATTTTTATACCCCTCCCTTATTTGCACATCCTGTTTGTAAATATTACAGGATCATTTATTTTTGTCTCTTTTGAAAAGAGAGCCTGATTTTTGCTGTTCATTATCCGATCTGTTTCTTCTGGAACGTCTGGAAGAAGATCTGTCAGAGTCATCCCCGGCTCCTTCGGCGAGTTTGGCGGAGTCAGAGTCTGCAGTTTTATGCTCTGATATAACACGAAAATATTCTGATATTATACCTGTGATATCCTTTTTGTAGTCGGTGCTGTTTTTATTGTCTGAGATAACAGGAGTTATATTATTCATGCATTCCATTATTATGGCTGATACAGAATCTGTATACTGTTCATAGGAAGTCATGTTTTCTGTTATTGAACTGTTGTAGTTTCTGAACAGTTTTTCCGGATTGGCACTGATCTGACTGCCTGCTTTGCTCCTGAGAAACTCCTGATGATTTACCTGCTGTTTCGACTTCGGAACAGGTTCAGTCTGACTTGAATCTACCGGAATAAAACCTTTGTTTTCAATATCAGTCTGAAAAGCATTTGGTACTTTATAGAGAGTATCACTTAATAATTCAAGCTCAGGAAGAATGTCTGACAGATTCTTTCCGCAGGCAGTTTCATCTTCTGAATATGAAAACAATGAGGAGAACATCTCTGTGATATTGAGTCGCTCTGTCTGATGATCCCACCTGTCCAGATAGGCGAGTATTTTATATTTGTCAAATTTTTCTGGCTGTACACCGGAATAAGAGAGAACATCAAGATTTTTGATTTTTCTTGCAAACAGTATTTTTTTTGTTTTTTCAAATATTTCATTAAAAGCAGCCGCCGGATATATATCCGCTTTGCTTATTATGATTATTTTCGGAATGTCAGAACGGACTGTTTTGAGTATTTCTATGTCATCATCCGATATTGAAAGTGAATTCGGATCAATGTCAGCAAACCAGATAAGACTGCTGCATCTGTTGATCCTTTCGATCATTATATCAGAACTTGAATCATCTGAAAAGTCTTTGTCCGATGTTTTGCGGTATCCTCCGAGATCAAGAAAAGTGATATGTTTAAGCCCTGTTGCTTCAGAAAATGTCATTATGCTTTTAAAAAGCTTTTCAGATACAAATGAAGCTCCGTTTTCAGCTTCGGAATTATCAGGGAAAAGCCGGAAAAAGCTTTCTTCATCAAGCGATACCAGTCTTTCAAATGCTGTTACTGCTTTTGTTTTTTTGTGCTCTTTAAAGGCACAATAAACAGGGATCGAACCGTTTAGTCCCGGCGGAAATATCGGTTTCCCAAAAACAGTGTTAAAAAAAGACGTTTTTCCTGTCCGGTTTCTTCCTGCCAGAACAGTGATGTTTTTATTGATCAGCTGCTCCCTGTATGCAGCAAAATCTGTGATCCAGTCATAAAAATCCTTTATCTTCAGATAAATTTCCGGATGTGTTTTCCGTATCGCAGAAAGATTTTTCTGAAGCACTTTTTCGAAAGCTGATGGATCGGTCTGATATTCGGAAAAATTTTTTTCCATTATCAGTTCACACGGAAAATTCAGATCATCAGTCATATTCTGCACCCCCGTTTCCCAAAAAAATATGGTATGTTATCTGATTGCCTGAACGTCGATGAGTTCAATGTCGTTTGTAAGATATCCCTCTGCAGGTGTCTGTTTTTGTGAATAGTCAGTGGATAAATATTTTTTACTGTCATCAGCAAAAACTGTACATATCGTCTTGTCACCGCCGATTGAATTGCCTGCTAAAACTGCACCGAGGAAATTGGCTCCTGAGGAAATTCCGACACCTATTCCAAGTTCAGATGCAAGCTTCTGAGCCATTATGATCGAATCTGTATCATCTACAGATACTACTGATGTACATTCACTGAGCTTCATTATGTCAGGAATAAATTCATCGGAAATTCCGGCGATCTTATGCTTTCCGACCTTGTAACCTGTGGAAAGAGTAGGTGAGTTGAGCGGCTCGAGAGGATAGATCCCGCATGAAGGATTGTCCTTTCTGAGTCTTCTTCCTATTCCCATTACTGTACCGCCTGTTCCGACTCCTGCTATAAATGCGTCTGCAGTGAGTCCGAGCTGTTTTAACTGAGATGAGATCTCTTCACCGGTCATTTCAAAATGTGCACGGCAGTTATCTTCGTTTGAAAACTGTCTTGGAAGAAATACATTTTCATTTTTTCCGAGTTCCTCTGCCATTGCTATTGAACCGAGGAATCCGCCTTGTTCTTTTGAAACAAGGATAACCTCTGCTCCGTAGGCTTCCATCATGTTTATTCTTTCTTTGCTCATCCAGTCCGGCATAAAGATTTTTACCGGATGGCCGAGATTTCTGCTGATCGCTGAAAATGCGATACCGGTATTTCCGCTTGTTGCTTCAACAACAATGTCACCGGGTTTTATAGTACCTTCTTCATAGGCTTTTTTCATTATGTAATATGCAACACGGTCTTTTATGCTTCCTGAAAAATTATAATATTCAGCTTTGGCGAATATTGAACGTAACTCTCCTTTGTACTTGAAGTTTATTTTGATCAGAGGTGTATTTCCGATGAGATTTTTTATGTTTTCAAATTTGCTGAGAGATGTCATATAATAAGAACTCCTTAATAAAATTTGCACTATTAGTATTAATTATACCACAATTTTTTTTATTTGTATATATTTTTATTATTTTTTAGTTTTGTCCATAAGCAAAGATGATTTTTGAAAAAAGTGAGTGTTAATGATTTTTTTGTTGATACAATAAAAAAATGCCTGTGTAAAAGCTGATAAAAAAATCCGGTAGACAAAAGTGAAAAAAAGTGATAAAATATACACTATAAATTTATTTTTATAAACTTTATGTGTTGTTGAAAACAGAAAATTTTAAAAGGAGAATTTCAGTGATACAAATCGAAAACAGAGTCAGTGCGATGCCTGTCAGAGCTGATGATTTTTCGCAGAATCAAAACAGAGTCTGTGAAGCGATAGGTGTCGGTAATATATCGACAGATTCACTGTCAAGAAAACCGCTTCAGTATCAGCAGTATAACAGCAGATTTAATCATCACAGTTCAAATGACCCTTCGTGCAGTGCTCCGTCCGGAAACAACAGTTACGGACAGTACGGAAACAACAGTCAGGGACATCCGGGACAGTATTCGAATAACAGCTATGGACAAAACGGACAGTACGGAAACAACAGTCAGGGACATCCCGGACAGTATTCGAATAACAGCTATGGACAAAACGGACAGTACGGAAACAGTAACCAGGGACATCCGGGACAGTATTCAAATAACAGCTACGGACAGTACGGAAACAGTAACCAGGGACATCCGGGACAGTATTCAAATAACAGCTATGGACAGAACGGACAGTACGGAAACAGTAACCAGAGTCATCCCGGACAGTATTCGAATAACAGCTGCGGGCAGAATGCTTCACAAAATCCGTATGCTCAGAACAGTCCATTCAGAAATGCTGCAAATGCCGTACAAAATAACAACTATACAAATAATCAGCCCGGGGGAACGAACGTTCGCTCTGTTCCTCAAAATCAGTTCAATAACGGATCGCAGCAAAATCCGGCTCCGACACCTGTTCAGACACCGCCGCAGCCTGCTGCTCCTCCGAAAAGAAAGCGTCCTCCGCTTCCTGCTCCGGTCAAGCTGCTGAAAAAAGGAGAAAAGTACAGTATAACAAAGAACCATCCCGGTTCTAACAGGCTTCGTATAGGCATAGGCTGGGATATGGCTGTGCCTGTCGAATATGATATGGATCTTGAGGCTTTTATGCTGAATGAAACAGAAAAAGTTCCGGATGATTCATGGATAGTGTATTACGGTCAGTTAAGAAGTCCTGATACAGCAGTGACTCACAGAGGAGAGGAAGGAACAGATTTTGGTCCTGACTGTGAACAGATAGATGTTATGCTTAACAGTGTCAGCAGACAGATTTCAAAAATTGCATTTGTACTGACTATAAATGAGGCAAAAAAGAACAGATACAATTTCAGCGGAATAAAAAATGCATATATAAGAGTAACTGATATTTCAACAGGTAAAGAACTTTTCAGATATGAGCTTACAGATTACTATCGTGAGGTAGTTTCCATGGTGGTCGGTGAGATGTATATGAAAAACGGTGAATGGAGATTTAATCCTGTCGGAATGGGTACAGGTGATGATCTTGAGGGACTTTGCAACAGATATGGAATAGAAGTAAGTGATTAAAGAAAGGAGCAGTTTTTATGCTTAATTTAAGATCTATAAACGAACTTACTTTGTCAGTTGAGTGTGACGGACAGGGTGTATTGTTTGCAAAAAAAGGTGCTATGATAGGTTTTTACGGAGACGTAAAGTTTGATAAGGTCGTACTCGGACCGGAGGGTGGTTTTCAGGGATTTATGGGTCAGATGGCACGACGTCTTACCGGTGAAAACATTCCTCTGATGAGAGTTTTGTCAAACGGACCTTCAGAGGTGTATTATGCTTGTCAGGCTCAGCACGTTACAGTTGTTGCTTTGAATCCGGGTGAACAGATCTATGTTGAAAGTGAAGATCTTCTTGCTTTTACTGATTCATGCAAGTATGAGCTTGCATTTCTCGGATGCGGTGTAATATCACAGAAAGGATTCTGTACTACAAAGCTTACCGGAAACGGACCGGATGCACAGGTTGCCATTCTTACCAACGGAAATCCTATAGTTATGGATACTCCGTGTAAGGTCGATCCGGATGCGATGGTTGCATTTACAGGACCGGAACCGCAGCTGAAGACAGATGTATCATGGAAGACTTTTTTGGGACAGTCATCCGGTGAATCGTATATGTTTGATTATACAGTGCCCGGAAGCAAGGTTATTATTCAGCCTTATGAACGAAACAGCGGTGTCGATGTCAGAGTAGATTCCGGAAGAAGAGCATATGTTCAGTCAGGTCCTACTATTGGTAATTTCAGATATTGATATTTTTGTATAATGCACATATTTTTAAGTAAACAGAAGCAGTCAGCATTTATGTGATGACTGCTTCTGTTTTTTTGTCAGGATATTTATTTTTTATTAAAATTTAAGTAAAAGTTAAGAAAAGTATTTATTTTCAGATTTCTTTATGGTATAACCCGAGTTTGACACTAAAATAAAAAAACGAAGTCCAAAAAGACTTCGTTTTTTTCGTAAATACGTCATTAAGCACGCAAAATCTACATTTGATTTTTTTGAGAAAACGTACTAATTTTACGTACTATCAAAATATTTTAATGGATTTTTTTAATGATTTAAGCTCCTGTCTGGTAAAGATTTTTTCCGGAATTTCAATATTAAAGGCATTAAGGATTTTTTGAAGATCAGGATTATTAACACTATTCATTCTGAACTGATTTTCAATCTGAGTAAGCTGATGGTATTTATCAATAACCTCAGTATCTTCAATATCAAGTTCAGATGTTACAATCTGATAATATCCAAAAAATTTACAGAATTCGTCCTCAGCATTTTCATCTATCAAAGCTCGTAATTCTGTTGAATCAATTGCTTCACCGGTTACAATATTCACGAGTTCTTTTTTGAAATATTTTTTCAGAGTTTTAATTTGAGTTGCAGAAACCCGGAAATCAGAGGGAGTTTCCTTTAATTTTTTTAGACAAAAATCCGTGTTTTTTTTTACAAATTCATCTGACATGTATCTGTTTTACAACAGCTCATTTCATTCATCAAAATTGTGTTCATCTCTAAAAATGTATATTTATACAAAAAACAACTTAAATATAATAGGTTCTTTCATATGATTATATAATTAAATATAGTTTTCCTCAACTACTATAGTAAAAAACATATTCATTATTCTAAATTTAATATAACATATTTTTCCATCTTTTCAAAGTCGTGTTATTGTTTTTGTTGGAAGAAAAATGTTACAATTTCCCATTTTACAGTATAAATCAAGTGTAAAAAGTCTATTTTTGTATAGTTTATCTAAAATTTTATAACAAGTCGAACATTTTCATGAGCACTTTTTGAACTAAATGCACAAACTTTCCGACACAATATTGACACATTTTTTTTGACGTTATATACTAAACATGGAATATATATTGTTTTATCCGGATAAACAATTATAGCCTATGGAATATGAATAAAAACTTATTATTATGAATAAATATTCATAATTTGATTTCTGAAAGGAGTATAATATTGAAAAAAATATTATCATCTGTTCTTGCAATATCACTTTGTCTGGGTGTCTTTTCTGAATGGAACACTCCCATATCTTCTGCAGCAGAAGACATTATTCTTCACTGCACATTTGAAAACGGAGCGGAAGACTGGACCGGAAGAGGTTCGGCATCAGCAAAATCATCCGGTCAACAGGCGTTCGCCGGAAAGAATTCACTTGAGGTAAAGGGAAGAACTGCTTCATGGAACGGTGCATACATACCGCTTTCATCTTCAGTTTACAAGCCGGGATCATCCTATGGTTTTAGTGCACAGGTTATGTGCAGTGAAGCAGCATCAGAGGATAAGATCCAGTTAAGCCTTCAGTATACTGATTCGTCAGGAACAATTATTTACGATCATATTGCCGATTCACCGGCATCTGCAGAAAAATGGACAGAATTATCAAACAGCAGTTATACCATTCCGGCAGGAGCATCTGAGCTTCAGCTGTATTTTGAAATATCCGGAAACGAATCTGATTTTTGGGTGGATGAAATAATAATAACCGGATCGGCTGAGGAAAACGCTAAGTCTTCGCAGCCTCCGGCTGAACCGTCAAAGAGTTCAGGTTCAGCATCATCCGGTGATATCAACAAGGACGGAAGTGTGAATATAGCGGACTTCTGTCAGCTGAAAGGTGTTCTTCTAAATCAGGTTTCAGATGACAGCATTACCGGCAGAAGTGACATAAATTCTGACGGGATCACAAATACATTCGACCTTGTTCTTCTGCTTGAATATCTTTTGGGTATCACAGACACATTGCCGGAAATAAAACCATCAGCACAGACCTATGAAAAATCATATAACTTCCCGGAAGTAAACTCGTTAAAATCCTCATCAGAAATTCCGGATCCATTCATTTTCATGGACGGAAGCAAGGTGGAAAGTCCTGATGACTGGGGAAGGAGAGCGTCTGAAATAAGCTGTATGTATGAATATTATATGTACGGAAAATGGAGAGACGGTTCTGATGAAGAGGTATCATACTCAATAAGCGGAAACAAAATGACTATTAATATAAAGAGAAAAAGTACAGGAAAGACCGCTTCATTCCCTGCAGTTATCAATCTTCCTTCAAAGGTAAGACACGACGGAGGAGCTCCTGTTATCGTCGGTATGCACACAGGAATATCTGAAAAAACTGCAACCGATCTTGGATATGCAGTAATAACCATAGACGCCGGAATATTCTCAAATCCTGTCGCTTCAGACGATACTGCCCATCAGGGTGCATTCTATACACTTTATCCATACCAGAACAACAACTGGGAGGAACAAACCGGTGCTCTTATGGGATGGAGCTGGGGCTGCAGCAAGATACTCGATGCTCTCTATGCAGGTGCCGGAAAGGAACTTAACATCAACCCTGACAGTTCAATAGTAACCGGTGTATCCAGATGGGGCAAGGCTACAATAGTATGCGGTGCCTTTGACAAACGTTTCAAAATGTGTGCACCTTCATGCTCAGGTGCCGGCGGAACAGCGCTTTACAGATATATGTCAGAAGGAAAAACATATGATTTTTCTTCAAAAGGTGCTTCTTCATCCTATAAATATGGTCAGAACGAACCTCTCGGAAGCCTTCAGTCAAGCGGTGAACGAGGATGGTTCAACAACAGATTCCTTGAGTTTAAAAACGCAAATCAGCTTCCTGTTGACCAGCATATGCTGAGCAGTCTGGTTGCTGACCCGGACAGATACCTGTTCATTATCGGTTCATGCGTTTCCGAAGACTGGGTAAATGCTCCTTCTATGTGGGCAAGCTACCTTGGAACCAAAAAGATCTACGATTATCTCGGAATCAGCGATAATATTGCTATAAATATTCACAAGGAAGGTCATGCTGTCATCGAAGAAGATGTAAAATACATGGTTGCATATTTTGACAAACATGTATACGGAATAGAACCTTCAATGGATCTTAAAAATCTTCAGACTTCAGTTTTCGCCCTTCCAAAAAACACCGACCCGTTCTTTACAAGCTATTACAGCGGCTGGATTCATTAAGGGTCTAAACACATAAAAAACATCTTATCAAAATAATGTTTTCAGAGTCTCCGAAAAGGAGGCTCTTTTTTTCATATTATCTGACCCCAATATTAATACAAAAAGGATATCCCCGCTCCCTGATTGTTATAACAACACAGAGGATATCTCCTGCCTCTGCAGGCGGCGGGTTCTATCTGACCAAACAGTCGGAGTACAATCTCCGACTGAGCGGGAACCGATTCTACGAATCGCCTCTGCTTGTTAAAAGCAGAGCTTTGAATCCGTTAAAATCAAAACCTTTGGAACCGAAACGCTTCTTGAATTTTCTGCTTTTATATTGATATTTTTGTATAATGCACATATTTTTAAGTAAATTGAAGCAGTCAGCATTTATGTGATGACTGCTTCTGTTTTTTTGTCAGGATATTTATTTTTTATTAAAATTTAAGTAAAAGTTAAGAAAAGTATTTATTTTCAGATTCCTTTATGGTATAATATAAAATGGTTATTTGGCAATACATTTTTTAAACATTTTGTATTAATAGGCAGGAGTGTCGCATTATGAAAAAATCTATCAGAATGATCGACATTGCTGAGAGACTGAACGTCAGTGTCGTTTCAGTTTCAAATGCATTGAATGACAGGGAAGGGGTAAGCCCGGAACTGCGTTCTCAGATCAAAAAGTTCGCAGATGAACTTGGATACAAGTACTCTGTGAACGAAAAAATCGTCGGAAAAGTTGCGAACCGAAACATAGGAATCGTGATATCCGAACGATATGTTGGTGAAAAAGGTACTTTTTACTGGAGACTGTGTCAGGAAACGTCCAAAGAGCTTCTGAAGAAAAATCTTTTCGCTATCAATGAAACTCTTTCAAGAGATGACGAAAGAAAATGTGTTCTTCCGAAGATAGTACTGGAAAACAAAGTCAGTGGACTGATAGTTCTCGGACAGATCAAAAAATCTTACATCGAGATGCTTTCTGAACTGGAAATACCTGTTATTTTCCTTGATTTCTATGACAAGCACTGCAATGTGGATTCAATAGTTACCGATAACTATTATGGTATGTATCTGCTGACAGATTATCTTATTGAAAGCGGACATCGTGATATCTGGTTTTTAGGAAAGGTAAATGCTACCAGCAGCATCCAGGACAGATATCTCGGATATGTCAAAGCTCTTCTTGAAAATGACATCTATCAGACGGCTGATAAAATTCCGCCTGCGATAGATGATAGGGATGATTCAGGATTTACACTGAAAGAATTTGATCTTCCGGAAAAGATGCCGACTGCTTTTGTATGTAACTGTGATGAAACAGCTTTCAAGCTGATCCAGATACTGAAATCAAGAGGCTACAGAGTTCCTGAGGATGTGTCAGTTGTAGGTTTTGACAATTTTATCATGTCAGACGTCTGCGATCCTCCGATCACTACCGTTGAAGTAAATATCAAATGGATGGCTGAGGAAACAGCAGAAACAATGGTGAAAAAGCTTGAAAACAGATCCTTTAAAGCAGGCAGAAAAATAGTGCTTGGAAAAGTTGTAATAAAGGATTCGGTCAGAAAGATAGTCTGATCTAACAAAGCATATCTTTGAATATTTATTCAAAGGTTAAAGAACACATAATAAAAGACGTTTCAGTTTTGATATCTGAAACGTCTTTTTTATGTCAGGTAAAATAAAAAAACATCTTACAAACTACGAAATTTCATAGCTTGTAAGATGTTTTAAAATTGGGGTAGCGGGATTCGAACCCACGAATGACGGAGTCAAAGTCCGTTGCCTTACCGCTTGGCTATACCCCAGTTTTGTGTGACAATCACGGAAAATATTATATCATATAAAGTAATATTTTGTCAAGTCCTTTTGTAAAAATTGTAAATAAACAGTTGAACGTTGAACGAAAAAACTTTGTGACAGTGGTGTAATAAAAGTAGTAACAGGTGTTCGCAGAGGCGATTCGCAGAATCGGTTCCCACTCAGTCGGAGATTGTACTCCGACTGAGCGGGAAGATAGAACCCGCCGCCTGCAGAGGCGGGGGATATCCTCTGTGTTGTTATAAATATTGATGAATCCGGTAAACGCAGAAGAAAGAAAATCCGTCATTCTTTATTTCAATTCTGTAAATTTTTGATCGGAGTTTTACTCTTGAGTTTTTTGTTCTCATAGAGGATCCTGTCTGCTTTCATCATAAGCTCTTCGAGATTTTCACCATCGTTGGAATCAAAGCAGTAAAATCCCATACTTACGCCGACATTGTAGGGCTTGTCGCTTATCTTGTTAAATTCAGCGGCCATATTTTTTACGGCAGAGCATATTTCATTCATTTTATCATTATCCGCATCAGGAATAAATGCCACAAATTCATCTCCGCCGATCCTGCTGATGATATCTGTAGGATTAAGGTTGTCCCTTAGAAGCGAAGCAGCTTTTCTTATGGCAAAGTCACCGTTTTTGTGTCCGAATGTGTCGTTTATGATCTTGAGACTGTCAAGGTCGGCAAACAGTACAGCACCTTTGAAACCGTCACCGCTCTGTGCATCCATGATCTTTTCAGATTCGATAACAAATCCGCGTCTGTTGTAAAGTCCGGTAAGCTGATCTGAAACTGATTCTCGGCTGAGAATTTCATTTTTCTTATTGACTTCATTCAGAGCATTTTCAAGAAGAATTGTAGATCGTGTCATTTTGATCGCTGTACAAACCTGCTTTGTAATATTAAAGAGCTGTTCAAAATGGCGGCTTCCGCTTTCATACATCGCCAGACCGTACTGCTCTTCATTAAAATACAGAGCTTCGAGAAC
This sequence comes from Oscillospiraceae bacterium, assembly GCA_045643005.1. Classification (GTDB taxonomy): domain Bacteria; phylum Bacillota; class Clostridia; order Oscillospirales; family Ruminococcaceae; genus HUN007. The sequence continues at coordinate 68,481 of JAZUJY010000118.1, forward strand.
AAACGTTTTTCGTTCACTCATATCTACAAACTGATTAAGCATAAAAAAATCTGATTTCAGCTTTCGTGATTCCTTGTCAGGAACATATACGCCTGTCCTGTCGTAGTAAGAACGCAGATAAATATTTTCGGGTCGTACCCAGTGATCAGGATCCTTGCTTAAAATACTTTTCTGATTAAGAACATGTTCACTGAAATTAAAAATATAACAGCTTTTAAAACGCTGATCCATATATGAAAGTACTTCTGCCATGGTCTTAAATCCGAGATCTTCATCCTTGCCCTTTGACATCATTTCATCTGTTATTCGTGCAAACAGAAAATGATCAAGCCATCTTCTTTCTTCACGTTTTATATCGACTGATGCAAGGTAAGAACTGAACTTCTGATAAATTTTTGCATAAATGTCATGAATAAATTCATGTTCCTTTTCATTCGGAAGTACATCAAGGCAAATTTGTTTAAGAACGTTAAACATGGCATGATATGATGATGTTCCAAAAAAAAGTGAAATATTATCAGTAAACAGGCTGTCGAGTTTGTCAATTAAAACGGACTCGTCAAATTTTATCTGGGGATAATCATGAATACAGTTATATATGTATTCTATAAAATCTCTTATCGGTCCGGAAATACTGTCAGGGATAAATTCAAGTGAAGAATTTTCGCAGATGTTTTTTAATATTTTATCTGAAAATTCTTTTTCAGAAAGGTTTATGCTGATTTGAGTTTTGTCGTAAATTTCGTCACTCTTTCTTTTGCATCCGCATGACTGACGCTTAAGAAATGCAGTTTTAATATAACGGATCTCTGTTTCACTGTCCTTGCAGTATTTTACAGCCAGACTGACAGCTTCGTATCCCATTGTTATCATGTACGCTTTTACAGTTGACAGCGGAGGATCCATGACTCCTGCAAATTCGGTATCATCATATCCTGTTACAAGGATATCCCTGCCGATTTTCAGCCCTTTTTCGTCCATAGCCTTTTCAACTGCATGTACCATGGAATCGTTTGCACAAAAAATTGCTTCAGGCATATTATCCCTGTTCTTTTCAAGGATATTTCTTGCCTTGTCCACACACCATTCTGAAAAATCACCGTATTCGACATAACTTTCATTATAAGGGATATCGTTTTCAGCAAGGATCTCTTTGTAAAGTGCAAGCCTTTCTTCTGCAACGCTTTGCCCCTTTTGTCCTGTCAGAAATGCAACTTTTCTTTTTCCATGATCTTTTATTACGTGTTCCATTGCATCTCTGAGTCCCTGATTATTGAACAGTACACAGGGATACCCCGGTATTATCTGTTCCATAATAACGATTTTTACTCCGGTATATTTATTTAAAAAATCAAGGATCTCCTGATGACTCAGATTATTTGCAAATGTTCCTAAAGACATTATAATTACATCGATATTATTTTTGGTCAGATATGAATATAAAATATTGTGCTGATATTCATATTTGTTAAGCTCAGCCTCTGACCAGCGTGCATTTATTTCTCTTCCCGGAACTATCAGGAGATTTACGTCCATCTCCTCTGCCGCTACCGCTGCACCTTTGAGCACAGAAGTAGAATAATCATTGTGCAGACTGTTAATGAAAAGTGCTATGTTTAGTCTTTTGTTATTGCTGTTATTACACATACCATCACCATCCATATAACTTAATTATATAATATTTTTATATAAATGTCAACAATAATGCATAATCAAGATGATAAATTGTACGTAGTATACAAACGATAACAGCTATAAATCAAATGGCATAACATCATTTTGATATTTGCATAAATACATCCGGTCTTTACAGGTCGGATGTATTTTTTTAGAAATTAATTATTTTCTTCTTTATAACAACACAGAGCTTTGAAATAAAAACGGATGTCACCTGAAAAGGGGATGACATCCGTTTTTATTTATGTTGGATAAACTGTTGCAACACATAGCTTTGAATAACGCTGATACGTACAGCAAGGCTGTTAAAAATCCGATACTGTCGGCAAGTGCTTTGGAAGACTGCCTATAACTATTTTTCTGTTTACTTCATCATAAAAGAAATATATTCGTATAAGATGTTCAGTGTCTGTTCCTGATTTCAGATGAATATTTAACGGATACTCTTTTCTGCGGCTGCCGTCGTTTTTATCATATTTGACCTTATAATATTCCGGCAGATGCGCAACGGAGATTTCACCTGACAGCTTGACCTGAAACTCCTGTTTGTATTTTAAGGCAGCATACAAAGATGCTTCTTCTTTTGAGATCTCTTTGGAATAATAGCTTTGGTAATATTCAGTAGCGAGGTACTCCAGTGAATCGCACAGCTTTTTTAAGTAGCCGTTTGAACTGTTATCAAGCTTTTCAAGCATGTCTGCAGCTTTTTTGTGCAGAACAATGCTGTCAGAAAATCTTTGTCTGATCCACGCAGGAATATCCTTTGGCTGTTTCGGGCGTTCTTCAAGTGACTGATAATAATCTACCTGGATCTGTAGTCTTTTTTCTTTTTGGGATGTATTGTTTTTTTCCTGCTCGAGAAGCAGATTTTGTTCTGCGATCTGATGCTTTAATTTATTGATGGTATTTTTTGCAGTATCAACCTTTTCCTCAAACTGAATAAGCTTTGATTTGCATCTGGCAAGCTCATCCACAGAGTTCTTCATTACTTCAAGTTCTTTTGTAAGAACAACGCGTGCGGTAATAAGTTCATCCATGCTGCTGCATTTTTTTAATATTTCCTTCTGCTGAACTATCCTTGCATCCCTGACAAAAATGTGATCAGAGAAGTCAACATATTTTTTCAGATGATAAGTGTTCATCAGGGAAACTAAACTGCTGTGATTGTTTTCGATATTTTCAAAGTACTTAAATCTTAATTTGTCACCATACTGTTCAGGCTCAAATACAACTGCCTCACCGGGCAGGATCTTTTCATTTGTAAGTTCAGAAAAGACTTTTATTTTATTATAAGGAAGAGCGAAAACAAAAGCGTATCCCATAAAATCAAATGCCATGTCATCAGGTGAGTAAAGATACACCGCAGGCTCTTCTTCAATTTCGTTTTCTGTTTCTTTTTCTTCAGCCTTTTTTGATTTTTCTTCCTTTTTTGAGGCCATATCTTTCTTTTTCCTGGCGTCATCAGTAATTGGTTTTAATTTGTTCTGCACTTTGTCATCAAAGTTCATCTTGACTTTTATATTTGAAAAATTAGAAGAAGAAGCTGATTTTAAAGGCAGATAGTTATGAAGAAGACTTTCATGATTGACAGCAGAAATATTTTTTAATTCTTTTTTGTCAGTTTCTGAATTCTTTTTTTCATTTGTGTTTTCCGTTTCTTTTTTATACTCGGCAAATACTATCATCGGTAAAGTGCGCTTCGGATCATTTAATGAATCAATAAAATATTTAATTAAACTTTCTGAAGATAAAGCTGAAGACTTTTCATTGATAAGAAGAGAATTATGAAACAAGTCAATATTTGGATTTCTGACCAGTCTTTTGATTACACCGTTTCTTAAAGAAAGTATTTTTCTGCGGCATCTTTCAGGATCGGAAACAAGTGTTCTGAATGCACACTTTACAGTATTTTCCTCTATCATAAAAGATATATCAGTTGTAAACACTCTGCCGGGAACAGAAGTACGGATAGTTTTCATAAGATGAGGTTCCACAAGCTGGAAACTCCATATGTTTTTTGATTTTACATATACCGAATCAACTACATAACCATGCTCTATTCTGAAGTTTTTTAAATCATCAAGATCAAAACTTTTATACATATCAGGATCAGGTGATTCAAGTTCTTCCGGAATTTCAAAGTTTTCAAATTTCTGACGGATCCAGTATAATGTTTCCAGTATACAAACCTTGAAAGTTTCTTTTACAGAGAGCTTTGATGAACCGGCTGTCGCGTACAGCTGATATGACGGGTATACTGTATTTTTTCTAAGTTTTAAAGGAGAGAATTCTATGGGCATCGTAATTCCTCTTTCCAGATTTTTGCTATTAAAATCGATCTTCAAAGGTCAGATCTATTAGTACGAACAAAACTATTTTATCATTTTTTTGCTTTATAGTCAATGTGTATGCATCAAAGGATGAAAGTACATTTTACAATTCAATCAATCGATCCAATCAATTTTGAATATACATAGTTTTCGGATTGACAAATCATTTTGAGGTGTGATATAATAAATAAAGGTTGTATAACAACACAGATCTTCAAAATATTTACACAGACAGTTCGTTAGTTGCCATCCTGTCTTTAAAAAAAACCAGGACTAAAGAAAAAGCCTTAAATCTCTCTTTTAATGTGCTTTTATTGTCGGTTATTTAAGCGGACGGTGTATACTGTCTGCTTTTTTTAAAATTACCGAAAGGTGTGATGACCTTGTACAGACTTAAAACTGAGTCATCTTTCGACAGTGCTCACTTTTTAAGCGGATATGAAGGAAAATGCAGAAATATCCATGGACATCGCTGGCGTGTTGTCGCATATATTTCTTCAGACGATGTTATGACAGACGGTGTTCAAAAAGGAATGCTTATTGATTTTAAGGATTTTAAATCCATTCTCAGAAATGAAACAGAGGCTCTTGATCATGCTCTTATAATAGAAAAGGGTTCCCTTCAGGATGAGCTTTTTGATATGCTGATAAAAAATGATTTTAAGATCATTTCTCTTGATTTCAGACCTACTGCTGAAAATCTTGCAAAATATTTTTTTGAAGTTCTGAAAAAAAGAGGACTTGATATATCAGCTGTTGAAGTATATGAAACTCCTGACAACTGTGCACAGTACAGCGAAAAGGAGGAAATGTAACATTGCTATACAACATAGCTGAAAAATTTCTTAGCATCAACGGTGAGGGCATATTTGCAGGACAGCTTGCTGTTTTTATAAGATTCTGCGGATGCAATCTTAACTGCTCCTTCTGTGATACAACGTGGGCAAATAATCTTAAAAAGCCTTTTGAGTTACTTGATGAGGATCAGATCTATGAATATATAAAATCACAGGGTGTTAGAAATGTAACTCTTACGGGAGGAGAACCTCTTATTCAGAAAAATATCAGAGTGCTTCTCGAAAGACTTGCACTGGATAAAAGTCTCAGGGTGGAAATTGAAACAAACGGAAGTGTTGATATTTCAGAATTTTTTGATATTGAAAACAGACCTTCATTTACTGTTGACTATAAGCTTCCGGGAAGCAAAATGGAAGACAGGATGTTTCTTCTGAATTTCAGCAGAGTGTCATCATGCGATACTGTAAAGTTTGTCGTTTCAGACCTCGATGATCTTCTGAAGGCAAAATATGTTACAGAAAGATTTGATCTCAGTAAAAGATGTCATGTCTACCTGAGTCCTGTTTTCGGAAAAATTGAGCCTGAGAAAATAGTTGATTTTATGAAGGCAAACCATATGACTGATATAAACTTGCAGCTGCAGATCCACAAGATTATCTGGGATCCGAATAAAAAAGGAGTGTAATTGCTGTGGCTATAGATACAGAAGCAATAAAAGAGCACATAAGAGGAATAATCATTGCACTTGGTGATGATCCTGACAGGGAGGGACTTGTTGATACACCGAGACGAGTTGCCAAAATGTATGAAAAAGTTTTTGAGGGAATGAACTATTCCAACGATGAACTTGTCGATATGTTTGATAAAACATTCGCTCTTGATACATCAGCATCGGATCAGGACATGGTACTTGTAAAGGATATTGAAATATTCAGCTACTGTGAGCATCATATGGCACTGATGTACGATATGAAGGTTTCCATTGCATATGTTCCAAAGGACAGAGTCATAGGAATAAGCAAGCTTGCCAGAATTGCGGATATGGTTGGAAAAAGGCTGCAGCTTCAGGAAAGAATAGGCTCTGATATAGCCTATATAGTTCAGAAGATAACCGGTTCAAAGGATGTAGCTGTTCTGATCGAAGGAAGTCACAGCTGTATGACTGCAAGAGGCATAAAAAAACCCGGATCAAAGACTTCTACAAGTACGCTGAGAGGAAGATTTAAAACAGACATGCTTCTTCAGAATCAGCTGTTTAATAAATGCAGATAAGGATGAAACAAATGAAAGCACTGGTACTATTCAGCGGCGGGCTCGACAGTTCGACATGTCTTGCCATGGCAGTAAAAGAATATGGAAAAGAAAATGTAATTGCTCTTTCTGTTTTTTACGGACAGAAGCATAAAAAGGAAATGGAGGCTGCTGAAAGAGTAGCAGGCTGTTACGGAGTGGAGCTCATTACACTTGATCTTAAAAAGATCTTTGAATACAGTACTTGTTCTCTGCTCGAAGGTTCTGAGAAAGAGATACCTCACGGCTCGTACGCTTCCCAGCTGAGTGAAGCGGAAACTTCAACTGTGTCGACATACGTTCCTTTCAGAAACGGTTTGTTCTTGTCATCTGCTGCAAGCATAGCTTTATCAAAGGGCTGCAGTGTAATCTATTACGGAGCACACAGTGATGATGCAGCAGGAAATGCATATCCTGACTGCAGCAGTGAATTTAATGAATCAATGAACAGAGCGATTTTTCTCGGAAGCGGCGGAGCATTAACGATAAAAGCTCCTTTTGTTAAACTTACAAAAGCTGATGTCGTGAAAAAAGGACTTGAACTCAAAGTCCCATATGAACTTACATGGAGCTGTTATGAAGGCGGCAGTGTTCCCTGCGGAAAATGCGGTACCTGTATCGACAGACAAAAAGCTTTTGAGGAAAACGGAACAGAGGATCCTCTGTTATCAAAATAAAACAGGAAGATTAAAATATGAGAACTAAAAATGAAACAAAAGATCTTACTTTGCTTGGAAATAAAAAAGTAAGCTATCCTGATAATTATGCACCTGAGATGCTTGAGACATTTATAAACAAGCATCAGGAAAACGATTATTTTGTAAAATTTAATTGTCCGGAATTTACCAGTTTGTGCCCGATAACAGGACAGCCTGATTTTGCGACAATATATATTTCATATATTCCGGATAAGAAAATGGTTGAAAGTAAATCCCTGAAGCTTTATCTTTTCAGCTTCAGAAATCATGGCGATTTTCATGAGGACTGCGTCAACATAATAATGAAGGATCTTATAAAACTTATGGATCCGAAGTATATTGAAGTATGGGGCAAATTTACTCCAAGGGGAGGAATATCAATAGACCCTTACTGCAATTACGGGAAAAAAGGAACAAAATGGGAAAAATTTGCTTTTCACAGGCTTCTTCGTCATGATATGAATCCTGAAAAAGTTGATAACAGATAAAGAATTATTGGGGTGATAGAAAATGAAATATCGGTCAGCAATTTATACGATGGCTCTTGCTCTTGCGTTGGTTTCAATGTCTTCATGCAGCAAAGAGGTCGATGATATTCAGATAAAGGAATTTATCAAAAAAAAATACTACAGTGAAAATTACAGCAGTGAAAGAATAAAAAGCGTAAGCATTGACGAGCGTGAGACCGACAGAAAGGAAGAAAACGAAGAGATCTGGTGTACTGTAATATCAGAGGATGACGAAAGTGAATTTACCAGATATTTTTATCTGACTGCTGAAGGTTCAAACGGAAAAGAATGGAAGTTAAGTGATATTTCAACTGACAATACCGGTTCATGGAAGTCTGTTCCGATAAACGGAATGAACGAAAATTCCATTATACGAAGCATTTATGGACAGAATATATCAGTAGGAAACGGAAATTATCAATGGCAGATAAGTAAATCATCATTGATAGGATTTCAGATCACCAAACGAAACTCTAAAATTAATTCAGGTACGGATGATGTATATGCTACAGTATCTTTAAAAACCGATCTTATGAGAGTTTCTGTTCCTGTTCATATCAAGTATGAATATGACAACGGCTGGAAGCTTGACAACTTTGATACTCTTAAGGATGTTGAACCTGTTTACCTTGAAGGCCAGGCACCGACGATCAAAACTGAAAAGTTTATTGAAGATGTTTGCAGTTATCAGCTTACGATAGGCGGTTACTATTCAGAACAGAATATAACCATGAAGCCTGAAGATATCAAAAACTTTGAGATCACAGGCAGCGAAACGACAATGCAGGGATATCATTATAACGCTGACTGCAGCTTTGATTTTGAAAGAAGCGGTGTTCAGATCAAAGTAACTGCATCGGCATCGTATGACTATCATGAAGAGGAAGATTCATGGTACTGTAAATATGTCAGCTTTTCTTCACAGAGTGTTGAAAAGGCTGATCTGACAGGTAACTGGAACGGTTCATATTACGGTATCGACGGAAAATCAGATTTTTCTTTAAATATCTCAAAAATAGATGACAGTGGAAATATGTCGGCTGTATTCACATTCCCTGAAGAAAAAGATGAAGAGGGAAATGTTATTTCAGGCGGAAGCTTCAATATGACCGGAAAATTAAGAAAAGATGATCTTACCTTCAGTTTGAAGGGTACTGACTGGATCGAATACTTTGAAGGAAAAGAAATTTTTTCTCTGACAGGAAAATATTTGCTTGAAAGTGGTCAGATACAGTCAACATCAGGATATACGTTCAGTGCATCAAGATAATATAACAATAAAAAAATCAACCTGTAAAGTTTTTAGATTTACAGGTTGATTTTTTTCATTAAGGAAGACATTATTTCTGTTTTGACAGAGATGAAAGCATAAGTTCGTTTATCCAGCTGTCTGTTTTGTCTTTGTTTGCTTCCAGATAGTCAGGAACAGATGCAAGTCTGTCAGGATCGATAAATTCCGGATTTATCCACCATTCGGGAACAGGTGCATAGGAATGTGAGCATTTTAAGCACGAACTGCACCATATCCATTTACGGCCTTTTCCGTTTCCGTCAACATGATCGTAGTAAAACAAATGTCCATCGTTTTCACCGCAGACAGGACATTTTACCGGATATTTGTTTTTTTCAAGATACAGATTGTCTTCTATTTCAAGAATCTTTTTTTCATTGTCGTTCCACATATTTAAACCTCCTGATTTTAAGAAACGTAAGTATTTTTATGAAATATATATCGGCTGTGAAATCAATTATTAAATATTTCCATTATGGCAAACCGGCAAATTATATGATATAATATTAAAAGAAATATTATTATCATTATTTCAAATCTTTTTATCAGGAGTAATCAATGGTTAAAGCAGTAATTTTTGATATGGACGGAACACTGATTGATACAGAAAAATATTACAGGATCTTCTGGCCGCAGGCAATGGCTGATTTCGGGTATAAAATGACTGATGAACAGGTACTGTCCATAAGAAGTCTTGGAAGACCGTTTGCACCTTTGAAATTTAAGGAATGGTTCGGTGAGGATTTTGATTATTTTGCAGTAAGAGACAGAAGAAAGGAACTGATGAAGGAACATCTGGAGAAAGTTGGTATTGAATTAAAACCGGGTGCAAAAGAAATTCTTGAAGAACTGAACATGAGAGGGATAACGGCCGCTGTTGCTACAGCCACGGATATTGAAAGGACCACGCAGTATCTGACTCAGACCGGTATAATACAGTATTTTCAAAAACTGATAAGTGCGGTTATGGTCAGAGAAGGGAAACCTGCTCCGGATATTTATTCATTTGCATGCAGTGAGCTTGGATACGATCCTTCGGAATGCATCGCTGTTGAAGATGCTCCAAACGGGATAATTTCCGCTTATAAAGCCGGATGCAGGGTGATCATGGTACCGGATCAGACCGGACCGGATGAACAGATAAGCAAATATATTTTTAAAACTGTGACATCGCTTGATAAAATTTCTTTGTATCTTGAATAATCAAAAAAACTCAGCACATTTAAAATGCTGAGTTTTATATTTTCAATGCTTTTATTTGCGCAGCTTTTATTGTCCGATGAATAATTGTGTCCAGAAGTAGTTTCCATCATCTGTTGAGTAGTATCCGATTCCAAGAAAATCATAGTCAGGATTTAAAATATTGTCTCTGTGACCGGTTGAATTCATCCATTGTTCGACAACACCCTGGGCTGTTGAGCTTCCGCATGCAATATTTTCACCGGCTGACATATAAAAAACATCAATTTCGTCAAGTATTGAAAAGCATGATGATCCGTCAGGTCTGGTATGTGAAAACAGATGCGATATTTCGGCAGCTCTGTCCATTGCGGCGTCATCCAGAATATCTTCTGTTTCAAAAGGATCAAGACCGTTGTTTATTCTGATCTCGTTGATCATTTTTAACACTTCGTATGCTGCTGATGAAGCTGCTATTAGATTGTTGTTTACGTCAGTGTTGTTTTCAACGTCTGTTGCAGACTGAACATTATCATTTTCGTAAGGTGAAGTTGTTTCAGAAAAAATGGTGGTATCTTCCGGCGGCGTTGTTTCTGCCGGAGAAGTAACGTCTTCATCTGGAACGTTTATTTCTGAAAATGAATCGTAATAAATATTAAGAATTTTCAGAATAAGATACACAAGATCAACAGAATCAACTTTTTTATTATTGTTCATATCTGCATTGGATTCGATGAAATATTCATTTTCTATACCGATAAGCTGATTTGTCAGTATCTCAACATCCATAACGTTTACGATACCGTCGCCGTTTACATCTCCCGGAAGCTCAGGATCGTTGTCTGCTTCTGAATGACAAACAGCTATAAACGGAATGGTTAGCAAAAATGCTGTTAAAAAGGATAAAAATCTATATTTTTTCATTGTGATCACTCCCGTAAGATCTGTTTTGATCTGTTAATGGAAAAATAAATTTATATTATCGATACTCTGTAACAGATTTGTTTTAATTATGTGAAAATGCATGTTTTATCTATAATTATTATAACATAATTTATTTAAAATATCAACAAAATACTAAAAATATTTTATAAAACTAATAAAAATAAAAGCACTGAAATCAAACAATAAGTTTGGTTTCAGTGCTTTATGATCAGTAATCAAATTCATATTTTTCATATGCATTAATAATTGTTGTATTGTTGTACGTGATAACTCTCTGATTTCCGCCGTAATTAAGATGAACATGACCGTGAAGGTGATATTTGGGATTGTATTTATCTATTAGTTGTCTGAAAGTTTCAAATCCCATATGAGCTTTGTCTTTTCCGTCGTTCAGATCTTTGGCGGGAGCATGAGTGACCAGAATGTCAAAACCTTTATTCATCTTTATTTTCAGACTCAGTTTTCTTACTCTTCTTTTCATTTCAGATTCTGTATACTGGTACGGACCTTCGGAGTTGTAGAACAAAGAACCTCCGAGTCCGAGTATTCTGATCCCGTTAAAGGTAATGAGTCTGTCATCTATGCATTCGCATCCGAGCGGAGGTTTTCTTCCTTTTTTTCCGTCATGATTTCCGTTTACGTAAAACACAACAGTATCAGCTCTGTCAGCTATTTGATCAAGATACTCACTGTGCAGATCGCCACAGGCAATTATTATTCCATATCCTTTAAGCCTTGATGGATCACATCCGACAAAAGGCTGGTATTCTTCGTCCGCTAAAGAAAGTATTCGCATTATTTTATCTTCTTTCTGTATTAAATGATGATGCCTTTTTTAAATCTGTATTTGCTTATTCCAAGCTGAGAGATCAGTTCTCTGCATTCCGGTTCAAGATCATTGAGCTCCGGAAAACCGCCTTTGATACACATGTGAAGATCCTCAAGTTCTATGATATCCTGCTTTGTAACTACGCTGCGGGTATTATTGGTCCTGAATTTGTAAAATTCCTGTTTAAATGTATCAAATTTGTCACGTTTTATCTGATGCTTCATTATGCTGATAAGTTTTGCGGTGATCGGCTCAACTCCGGAATCAAGCTTTATATCAACGGCTCCGGATGATATTCCCCAGAAATAGTTTAAAACTTCATTGTTTGATAAATCATCATTTTTCCAGTCACCGAACAGAATCGAATCTATTACTTCAATATAGAGTTTTTCCCACTTCCATACAGGATGAGCAAGTTTGAATTTTTCACCTTCATACAGACCGTAAAGACCGCAGTCATCACTGCTGTTTTTAGCAGTAATGTCTTTGTTTGAAATGATATCAACACCTCTGTCATTGAATGCCTGGACGGGATCGCTGTTCTTTTGTGTCGACCATTCAAGGAATATCTGGATCCTTGGATTTAACATGTATGCACCGAGTGCAAATGCATTTACGGATGCAGGCATTCCGTATATGGGGTAATCTGCGATGTATCCGATCTTGTTTGTTTCGGAATATGCTGAAGCAAGCATACCCATCAGAAATTTTATCTCATAAAACCTGAGATAATATGATCTCAGATGCTTGTATGCATTATTAAGTGAACAGTTGAGAATAATAATATCAGGATTCAGAACGGCACATTTAAGGCTGATGGAGCTTAGTACAGGGGAAGTTGTAAAAATAAGCTTATAGCCGTCTTTTACTATCTTATCCAATGTTGAGTAGTCAGATGCATCATGTGTTACAAAGTATTCTGTGTCAACTCTGCCTTCAAAATGTTCCTGCACCCTTGTTCTGCTTAATTCATGACCTTCTGTCCATCCTGATTCTTCAGGACTTTTGTAATAAAGAAATGCAACTTTTAAAGGCTGATTACCGATACTTACATTTAGTTTTTTGATAATTGATTTGAACTTTGATTCCTTGACAGGATCTGTGAGCAGCGATACTGTTTTGTCTTCAGAAAATGTCACAAGCTCAGACCAGAGCTCAGACATATTGTTTTTAAAAATTGTCGAGTTGTGGTTTCTTACATCATCATATCCGAAAATTTTTATATATCTTAAAAACTGCTCTCCGAATTTTGCCTTGAGTTTGTCTCCGCCCTTTTCTTCATAACAGCGTTTGAACATACAGAAAAGGTATTTGACTTCAAGTGCTTCGTCATCTGTAATGGGACCGTCGTCATAAGGATGGATAAATTTATAGAGAGCGTTGTATGATCCTTCATTGTCCATCAATATATAGTTGATTTTTGTAAGGTTATAAAAATTTAAATATTCATAGTAAAGTCTGATTTTGGGATCCTTTTCATTTCTTTTGGGAAGAATGCGTATAACTTCGCCTTCAACTGCTACAGCTCCCATAAATTTCTGAACGCTCACACGTTTGTTTCCTTCTAAAATGTAGAACTCATTCAGATATTCATATGCTTTGACAGGTACCTGCTGACCATTTCTCTGAAGAGAATCGTATAATTCAGACCATTTTGCTGCAAATTCTGTTTCAGGTCCGAGAATAGGCATGAAATTTTTAGAAAAAGCGTTTGTTCGTCCCTGAGTATAGGTTCCTGCAATCAGTTCCAGAGGTATCTCCGTGATTCCGAGATTTATCTGAGGAAGGTTTCCGACATCGGGAACGAGCTGTTCAAGAACAGGTAAAGTAGCTTTCTTTTTGGAAGAAAATCCGAATGATTTTTCACCGGCTTTCATAGCTTTCAGATAATCATTATATGCCATGTTATTAGTCCTCCGCTGTTTTTTGTTCAGTAATTCAGGTTTTTGTGTCAGTTATTGCATACCTGGCATCCGAAACATGTCAGATATGTATGATGCTTTTTACATTTCGGAAATCCTTCTTTGATTGGATCAACTCCGTTTTCAGGATAAAGTCCTAAACTTAAAAGACGTTCATTTTTTCTGATCGGTCCGAGGATCCAGTCATAAGGTTCTCTTTCCTTTATGTCATCAGCTGTCATTTTGCTGATCAGTTCGGCAAATCTGTTGAGTGCAGGAAACAATTCGACTATTTCAGGCTGATATATAAGCTTTGTCCAGCCGATCTTGTTTTTTGCTCCGCGTATGACACTTAAAAGAAAGTTCTTGTCACTTTCAAAAGTTTCAATATTCCACGGCATATCGACAATATAGAAATCAACGCACCCTCTGCCAACAAACCGTTGATCTGCCTGTGAAAGATATATAATAAAGTTTTTTTCACTTTCTGTTCTGGCTATTTCAGCACCGCTCAAAGCCAGTACAGTGATAAAAACATCTGTAAGCTCATCAGACATATTAACCGAGTCATTAAAAGGAATATGATTTAAGTTAAAACATATTCTGTTTTGCATTGAATTTCACCTCAGATACTTTCTATAAATAATCTATACTATAAAATTATAACATTTTTTTTAACCTGTAGTCAATAATTTTTATTATAATATAAGTTTAAATATTATTCAAATGATAAATATTAACAGTTGACTCCCGAGGCTGAATGATTGACTGTGCATTTACAGTTTGTTATAATATATTTAAAGATATAACAACACAGAGCTTTGTGTTCATAAGGAGAGTTAAATTTGAAAAATATAGCTGTTATTGACACCGAAACAAACTGGAATGATGAAGTCATGTCAGTTGGAATAATTGCTGCTGATGCAATGAAGCTTAAGAAAATAGATGAAGTTTATTTTATTCTGGATCCGGAATATAAAACAGGCGGAATGTTTGAAAATGTATTATTTATCAAACCTGTTTCTGCAAATCTGATATGCAGCAGGAAAGTAATGACAGATCAGATTTGCAGATGGTTCAGAAGCATGAACATTGATTCACTTTTTGCATATAATGCAGCGTTTGATAAAAAGCATCTGCCTGAACTATGCGGATATGAATGGTACGATATTATGAAAACAGCCGCATATCGTCAGTACAATCCGTTACTTCCTCCGGATGCTGATTACTGCAGCACCGGAAGATTAAAAAGGAACTACGGAGTTGAAAGCATCATGAGAATGATGGTCCACGGCAGCATGTACTTTGAAAAGCATAATGCCCTTATAGATGCTCGTGACGAATTGAAAATCATGCAGCTGATAGGGAAGAGCGCTGATATGTATCAGAAACTTTAAAAAGGAGCACACGAACTTGAGACCCGTAAAGAAAATTCAGTTCTCTTTCTATTTATGGAAATAACGGATGTGAAATTACATATTACACCAAAGAAGATGTTAATGTAATAGAAATTGATTTGTATGGATAAACAACGAAGATTTTTTGATAAAATAAAAAAGGTTCAAAATCGATAAGCTGATTTTGAACCTTTATTTTTTTGAATTTAATTAAATAATTATGAAACTTTGAAGATCTCTGATCTGTCCGGTTCTTCCTTCTTCGGAAAATGCTCATTGTAATCAAGAATGAAATCATATTCACGCATTGTTTCGTATTCGGTGCTTTTGAAATTCCTTGATAGAGTCATTACTTCAATATCATCACAAACAGGAAGTCTGACTGCTGAAAGGAATCTGATCCAAACATAATCTTTTTTCAGGTCTGCACATGCTTTATGAAGGAGTATCTCATTTTCTGTAAAATTATTTAAAAACAGGAGCTGTTCGAGTTCCGTGTCGATCCTGTCCAGATCTCTTAAAAGCCAGAATTCATCATATTTGAATTTTCTGAAGTGAACTCTATGTCCTTCATCACATTCAGAGATTAGATTTACATTTGTCATTCCGTCAGTCTGAACATGATAAAACGCAAGAGCATCACAGCCTTTTCTTCGGCATTCTTTTCTGTATATATCTCTGAGATGTCTGATCAAACCCTGCTTATGATCGTGAATAAGGTTGGCATATACAATACGAGCTTTCATTTGCAGATCGTTGATCTCATCTTCGGAAATAGCTCTGTCTGAATTGATCATTGCTTTATCACCGTTAAAGGCATTGCTGTCAATGATAAATAAATCTCTCTTGTACTTCCGATAAGTACGATCAAGTTTTAAACCTGCTTTGATCAAAGTGTCAGCAGCTTCAGTTCTTCTGTCATCATTTGCATATTGCGAATAAATCATGACAGAAACACCCTGTGCAAGCTTTCTCCTGAATAAATCAATATATTTTGAATAGTCAATTCGATAATCGGTAAACAGCAGTATATTTTTTTCTGCTATTTCCATAAATGACAAAATCTCAGACGAGAATTCTGTATAATCATTTATTGAAGACATAATAATTAAAATCTCCTTATATTTTATAACTATGTTCTGTTGTAAACCAGAAAATATGTGATTATTTCTATGCCTGATGACGAACCCCTGTCGCCTGTTGGTAAGTTTAGTTTAGTTGCCAATTATATTCTTTTGTTTGTTTATATATTTCCGAAAATTCTGTTTTTCGGCCTGTCTTCAATAAGTATTATGTCATCAAAAACATTTATCCCGCTTTTAATAATCCCTAAATTTGAAACATATTACTGAAATTACGAAGTCTACGTCATATATTATAGCATAGGGTTGACAAATCGTCAATGTGTATTAAATGTAAATACTAACAACAATTATTTTTTTGTGACATTCGCTGTAAAAAACGGCGGTATAACGTACAGGTTTAACAACGGTTTTCAACAAAACAAGCGAAAAAAAACCTGATTGTAAACAAGTTTTCAACCTTGAAAACGGAGGTTGTTTAAAAAATTAATATTTTTTTATAGTTTAGTCAAAAAAAGTACATCTTTTTATCGTAAAATAATAACGGTTAAGTGATAAGTGTGAGTCAGAAAAAAAGTTATTAAAGAGGTACAATTTATGAAGAAAAAAAATAATTTTGTTGTCTGGCTGACTGTTTTTATGATGTCTTTCTCTGCATCAGGAATATTTAGTACAGCGTATGCTGCTCCGCAGCACGATGGCGGTGCTCCGGCTGCTGAAAAGGAACCGGGAGGCAGGGAAGCTGAGAAACAGGAAGAGAACAGACCTGATGCCGGTAAAGAACCGCAAAAAGATAATAACAAAAAACCGGGAAGAGTTGAACGTGATGGTTCTTCAATGAAAGCGGGAGTTCTTGAAGAAGCAAACGGAAAATACAAATCTATCCCTGTTAAACTGTTCAGAGCATCAAATCTTTCACCCGGAACTGATACTCAGAATGACTATGCAGACTGGTTTTACAGTGGAAAAGAGAATTGCAGGTATTTGTTTCTTCCTGCGACCGCTGACAGATCAAACATAACATTGACGTTTGAAACAGAAGATGATATGGTTCTGAAGCTTGATGATACTGAGCTTGTTTCAGGCATGGAAACTTCTTTGTTTGCATCGAAAGATTCATTTGAGATCACCGTCGGTGATAAATCATACGGTACTCTGAAGGTAATGCAGTCTGAGCTGGGATGTATTTTTCTTTCGACTGCTTCCGGTACGATCGACAAACTCGACAGTAATGAGGACATGACTGAAACAGGATCGGTACTGATGCTTTCTTCTGACGGAGAAGTTCAGTATGACGGAGATATTGAAAAACTGACTGCTCATGGAAATTCATCATGGAACAACAGCTATAAAAAGCCTTATAATTTAAAGCTTCCGGAAAAAGCTGATCTCTACGGAATGGGAAAAGCAAAAAAATGGGTTCTTTTAAGTAATTATCTTGATCATTCTCTTTTAAGAAACAAGATAACGACTGAGATCGCAAAGGCTGCCGGAATGAGTACGATGGACAGCGTATTTGTTGACCTCTATGCAGACGGCTCATACAGAGGTACATATGTTCTGTCTGAAAAGATTCAGGTACAGAAAAACCGTATCAACATTCAGGATCTTGAAGAGGAAACTGAAAAAGTAAATGATCAGCCGCTGAGCTCATACAGTCGTGAAGTGGTCGGTGCAAAAAATGTTGACACATACATGGAAGACAGCTATAAGTATTATGATATACCAAATGATCCTGAGGATATTACCGGAGGATATATAATTGAATTTCAGCTGTACAACAGGTACGGAACAGATAAAACCAAAAGTGGTTTTGTTACACCGAAGGGTCAGGCAGTTAAGCTTAGAAGTCCTGAGTATGCTACAAAGAGTCAGACAGAATATATCAGAGATCTGATCTATGATGTTGAAGAAGCAATTTATTCAAGTGACGGATGTAATTCCAAGGGAAAACATTACAGCGAATATATTGACATGGAATCTTTGGCTAAGGTCTATATAATTCAGGAATTTACGATGAACATAGATGCCTGTCAGGCAAGCTTCTTCTTCTGGAAGGATTCAGATTACAGGGGAGACGGAAAGCTTCACTGTGAGCCGGTATGGGATTTTGACTATGCTTATAATGACAGAAGTAAAAATGTTAAAAACTCTGATGGAAAATCAGGATCAACTTCTGATCTTGAATCACTGTTTGCAGCATATTTTCCGATCCACGGGTACAGCAGCTCAAAATATTCAACTCAGTCAAGCGGAAGACCTACATACGGTGTAAACTGGGTTGGACAGCTTTACAAGTACAAAAAATTCAGAACACTTGTTGCCAATCTTTACTTCAGTGACTTTGAACCATTCTTGAAACAGCTTTATTCATCTGATGATCCGCTGATCTATCAGTACAAAGATGAAATTAAATCATCAGCTGCCATGAATGCAGCAAGATGGCATATGTATGGAACTGCTCCGGGATTTTATAACGGAATAGTGACAGGAAACAGTTTTGATGAATGTGTTGATTATGTAATGGACTTTTCTGAGACCAGACAAAAAGCATTAAGTAAACTCTGGAAGGATAACACCGGAGATGTGGGCTCAAAATATGTAGAAACAGTTACACTGTATGGAGATATAAACTCTGATGGTGTAGTCAATGCATATGACGTATCTGTTTTATGCAGATACCTTATGAAAGAAGACACAAAAGTAAGCTTTAAAAATGCTGATATTAATAATGATGGTATTCTTAATATTGCAGATTATTGTGAATTACTTTCCATGCTGGTTTGACAATGTAAACTATTTTAGAGTTCCTTAAATTGAAGTAATTTTTTGAGATCAGGAAAAATAAAACTAAAAAAACCGGGATTTTAAATGATCCCGGTTTTTTTAGTTTGAATATTTTATTTATTCAGCTTTTTAATTTTTCTTTCTGTTAGGACCAAGAGCCTTTACCATAGGGTCTTTGCTTATATATTGTTTAAATAATGGAAGGTCTGAGATCTCAACAACGCCGTTTCCGTCTACATCTCCTGCTTTAACGTTTGGAATTTTTGAATCATCCTTAGTCATAAGATATATGCTGAGAAGTGTAAGATCTGTGAGATCAGCCTGTTTATCATCGTTCAGATCACCGTATATCATTTCATCAAGATCGATTGAAGTAGTTGTAGTAACACCTGCTGTATCTTCTGTAACGGTTGTAACTGAAACTGTTGTTTCTGAAACAGTGGTTTCTGAAACAGTTGTTGTTACAGCAGCTTCTGAAGGTGTAGTAGTTTCTTTTGAAGGTCTCTGGGTTGCTCCGCCTGAGTAATATTCAGTAAGAGTGATACCGTTTACTCCAATCGG
>JAZUJY010000119.1:0-5023 GCA_045643005.1 Oscillospiraceae bacterium
TCCTCTGCTTCAGCAGAAATCACAAGTTCGCCTTCACTCTTACAATCATAAAGAACTGTACCCGGATACTGAGCAACTACTTTTCCGTTTACCATTAACTTGGTGTATGTAAGCTCGGTATTATCTTTAGCTGAAAGTGAAATTGCAATCCGGTCATCAACAGAAGGATTCTCGTCAGAAACAGTTATTTCAAGCTGTGGAGGCTCGTTATCTTCAAATACAGATGTGTTCTCTGTTTTTTCAGCGTAAACAAGTTCAACACAAGGCTTGCTCCATTCACCCATCTCATCACAGACAGTATATTTCTGGAGATAGAACTGCTCTGCATCAATTATTTCAGGAATTGTTCCGTCATGCCATTCACTGTCATCAACGCATTTCCATTCAAAAATTTCTTTACTGATGCCCTTGTTTTCATGGCTTAGCATATCTGTATCATAAGCATTGAATTCTATTTTACAGATAAACTTTTCGGGATCAGGAGTTGAAAATGTTTCTGCTTTTATTTCTGCAATCGGTTTGCTGTGAACAAAAAGTGAATCTGTCCACTTAACCTCGTTTGACCATTTTTTGTATGAATCAAGGTTCTTGTTTCCGTTTGTAGGGTCATCACAGAGCTTTGAATTAATTGAATATTTGCCGGTTGAATCGAACTTGACAATCGGCTTTTCTGATGTGAATTTACCGCTCTCTCTGCTGCTGTTTTCATATACAGATGAATCAATCTCATAATTCCATATCTGATCTGAAACAGGGTCATTTTCCTTATCAACAAAACTATTATTATACTCTATTTCGTCAGAGGTTGTAATCGTATCATTCTCAATTTCATATTTTTCTCCGCTCAGGTCATTGAGAATATAGTTTTTCAGTATATCAGGCTGCTTGATAAAATCATACCAGTCTGTATAAACACCATCTACTGATTTCAATACATTTTCATACTGCGGCTTGGATTCAGAAGTACCCAGAGTTATAAAGTCTGCGTTATTGTTTATAAGTGACTTTACAGCCGCACCTGCTGAAGCATTATCGTTGAGGTCAACAAGTTTGTTTTTACTGAGGTTTATAACATAATGCTTTGCAGAATCTCTCCATTCATGCTTGTCAAGAACATCAGAAAGTTCACTTCCGTTGATAGTTGACATCTTGATATTGGAGAATGTGAAATATGACTGCTGGTTACAGCCGTGTGAAATATGGCTGGTTATTGGTCCGAATCCGTTACCTGTATTCTGTTCCGGAAGGACAAAATTATCAATAATGCAGTTATCATTTGCATAAACAGAAACAACCCTGTCGCTTGCGACTATCTTTACATTGTAATTGTCATAAACATTTGAAACACGGGCTGTTTTAAGAACCTTTCCTGCATGACCTACAGAAGGACAATTCTGATTTCTGAAATATTCAACATCTACATTACTGAGCTGAACAAGTGAAAATCCGGTTGAAGTAAGGAGTATGCAGTAACCGTCCATTATCTTAACCGTCTCAGGTTCTTCATCAGGATTTTCAGATTCTTTCTTTTCATCACGAATGGTTGTATTGAAAAGGAAACCGCCGCCTTCCATACTGTGCCAGTCGGTCTTGTCTCTGACCATATCAAACGAAAGAACTCTCTTTGCCTTTATTCCGTCATCAACGAAAAGCCAGTCACGAAGCGGTGCCCAGAAATAACCGAGCATTTTAATGGATTCATCTTCATAAACAATATGCTGAGGAAGAGTCTGATTGTACCAGTCCGCATAATCATAATGGTCATATTCATTCCATGCAAAAGTATCCTTTGCGGTAAGCGTAGAGGCTGAAACTGTAGAGAGATTTACTGAATATCCCTTGCTTTCAAGCTCTTCCTTTATGTTATCTATATTTTCATTAAGTGTATCTATATCGTCAAGATCTGCACTTCCGACTGTAACAACAATATCGACATTTTTCGCCTTGCTTATTCCCGAATATGATTTCGGAGCTTCATTGGTTACTTCAACCTTTGAATCAACAGAGCCGGTTTCAGAAGAATCTGCAATACGATATGCGTCATCTGAGATAAGTGAAGGAATAGTATCGTGTATATTTTCGGCTACTATAAGCCTGAACATATAATTTCCGACGGAAGCCGCTTCATATGTTACTTCTTTATTATTACCGATATTAAATACTTCTTCTTTTTCATCATTAAAGTCTCCGTCATTGTCGCTGTCGAAATAAACCGACCATCTGCGGCTTTCGATTGAATCACCGTCAAGCGAATAAGATGTATCTTCAAGATTTATAACAGCCTTGCCGTCTTCATCTCTTCCAGCAATATCGCTGTCTTTCCAGAATGAAGCAACAGGTGCTTTATCTTCAACAATATTCAAAATCTTGCTGTAATTATAGCTTTTGCCTTCTTTATCCTTAGCTGTAAGTACGGCATGATATATGCCCGGTTCAGTAATTATTAGATTCTTTTTAAGATTTGTAGAATCGGTTTCATCAATTTTTACATTTTCTGAAACAGCAGAATTTTCATTTGTGAATTTCCATTCAATTGAATTTTCATCAATATCCTTCAGACCGAAACTGTCTGAAATATCAAGTGTAATCTTACGATTCTGCTTAAAAGTATCTTCTGAACTGCCGAAATTAATTTCAGGGCCGAATTTAAGAAGTTCAGATTCTCCGTTTATCAGCTTGTCAAATGTAAGATTTGTACCATTGAGTTCAACGCTTTTTGCAACAATAGTTCCTCTTATGTGAAGGTTCTTTGCGTTGATTTCAACCTTACCGTTAGGAGCGTATATAACACCGTCAAGAGTAAGGTTGCTGCCCTGAACCGTTATATTGCCATTTTTGGAATACAGCAGAAATTCGGTATTATCCTCATTTTCAACAGCATCATACTGAATGCTGCCGTCAGCACGGATATAGCCTTGTCCACTCAGAGATGTTCTGTTCAGCCAGAGATTTCCCTTTGAATAAACAGAATCTGAAAGGTCATACTTTTCACCTTCAATTACGGCATCACCCGAATATTCATTACTGTAATGAACATTGTTTTCAAGCTGAGAAGTATAGTCAGGCTTGTCTGAATCTGCTTTAACCTTATTGTTTATTTTTATATTTCCGTTTGTTTTGTCTGCATTCAGTGTATTATTAACATAACAATTATTGCTTCCGGTAAAGTTGAATGAATCATCTGTAAAAATATCACCGTTAAATGTTGCAGTATTCATATTGATATTTATATCTTCACTGGAATAGATAATATAATCAGTATTGAGATATGCAGCAAAAGCACTGTCAGGGAGTGAAGCAATTGCAAGCTGTGATGTCATTGTCATTGATAATGCAAATGACATAAGCTTTTTTACGATTTTACTTTTCATCATTCTTCTCCCTTCTCTTCATAATTATACAGCCTGTTGCTGTGATAATAGAAACAGCACCCAATGCGATACTTACAGCCGGAAATTTAATTCCTGTTTTTGGTGAGTTAACTTTAACATTATTATTTCCGCCAAAATCAGCACCATTTTTAATTCCGTAATATGTTGCAAACTCCTTGTCAACGGAATTTACAGACGGATTCCATTTTACTGCTGCTGCTGCATCTTTTATAACTTTATTAATATCAGGCTCATAATCCCATAATGAATCATAAAGGCTGTCCCAGTTTGAGAATATAATGCTGTCAGGCATTACAGAAACTCCGTCTGTTTTTCCGAAAGCAGACACATTGATATTATCTTTCTTAACAGCACCCCATTCCTTCGGAATTTCTTCATTGAATACTGACTCATTCTTAATATCAACGCTGTTAACAGAAAGTAATGCTTCATCATCGTTATCAAGCATAGGGTCAATTACTATCCTTACACCTATCAGGTCATTTTCGCTCGCTGAAAGAACCTTATAAGAGACTTTGAGCATATCCTCGCAGCCTTCTGTAAAGCCTTCTGCAAAAGAAAGCTTCTGTTCTATAACTACATCTCCGAATTTCTGCGATGAAGTATGACATTTTTCTGCCGCATTAAATGAAGGCTCTGATACATCCGTACCTTTGCCATAGATATAATTCTGTCCATTAATATTAATTGTTGTCAGGTTTGAAAAAAAGTTGTGATAAGTAAGATTTTTATTATCATCATCCTTATTGGCTGTTTGTCCGCCTGTGGAATCAAGGCGATACCTCAGATATTCTCCCTGATTTTCATCCTGTTCAACAGAGAGGCAGATAAATGAATTCTGCATTGAAATATCTTTGGTCTCAACATCATTCTTTGCAGCAAAAGTAAGTATGCCTGCCATCATTGAACAAGCTGATACAGCTGCCATAGAAACTAATGTTACCTTTTGAATTTTCATTCTTTTCCTTCTTTCAATTATTTTTGTATTCTGTAATGGTATAAACAGTTAAGATAATACCGCACAAAGCTTGTGCAGCGCTGCCTTAAAGAACAAAATCAGGCTGAAAATACCAAAATTCATACATCTATTATTCTATCATAATTGCATCCAAAATAATATACACACACTTCACAATCTATTAATAACCTTAGAAAATTAATTTATGAAAATATCACATCATTTCACTCGTTCGATGTATTCAAGTAAATACGCCAATTTCCTCAGCATATTCAACCGACATCCATTGCATAGCATCTTTGTCATACATATATTCTTCAAATGGTTCAGATAATCTGTATACAATAATACCGCAGCCGACTGTAACACAATATTTTTCATTTTTATCAATAATACCAGCGTTGGGTTTCCATAGAAATCTCCGACACAGGTTATCCTTTTTCCATCTGATTTTCGTAAATTTTTGCTCATTCCAGTAAGCTGAGAAAAAGCAAGCAGCGTGCATATTGTACTATATCTATTGACATTGTGCGCAAAATACAGTATAATAGTAACATAATAATATGAATAAAATTTCTTCGTCGGTGACAATCCTGAACGAAGTGAGCTTTCACAATAATAAGAATGGAGGGTTCTTATGAAAAGAATAACTGCAATTTCACTTGCTGTGCTG
>JAZUJY010000120.1:0-3021 GCA_045643005.1 Oscillospiraceae bacterium
AAGCCTTTTTCAAAACTTTTTTTCAAGAAACTTTTTCGTGATCCGCTCTCGGCTTTCGCCGCAAGCTTTTTCATTATATCACTTTCACTCGATTTTGTCAAGCCTTTTTTTCAACTTTTTTCAAAGTCGCTTTCGTGATATAAGTCTCAAGTTTCTACCTCTTCAGTGCTGCCTCAGCAGTCTTACCTTTCTTGTGGGCTGTCCCCTGACGACGTAATTAATTATAGCATATATTTACCATGTTGTCAACACAAAATTGTCACAAGCTTTCTTATGCTTTTACTTCCTTTTTATGTCTATTTTTACTATCTCATGATAATTCTTCTTCAAATACTGCCTTACCCCCTCTTTTTTCTAATTATTTTGTCGCTTTATTTCCCTTGTTTTTTTATTTTTCTATTGAAAATTACTTTCAACTGTGTTATAATGTATATATACCAACTGAAAGGGGCACTTTTTTTGACTGCTAAAGAAGAATTCATTCAAATTTATAATGATAATATTAAGAGGAATGGGGCTGATAAACTGCTTGATTTTTTACAGAAAACTGATTTTTTTACTGCTCCAAGCAGTACACGCTATCATGGTTCATATGAAGGCGGACTTGTTCAGCACAGCGTTAATGTTTATCATTGTTTAAAGGATTATCTTTCTCGTCCACGTACTAAGGAACTATATGGTATGGATTATTCAGACGAAACTATCGCTATCGTTGCACTTCTACATGACGTGTGCAAGATCAACTTCTATACTGTCGAATTTCGCAATAAGAAAAATGAAGTAAACGGACAATGGGAGAAATTTCCATACTATTCTATTAATGATACTCTGCCGTATGGTCACGGTGAAAAATCCGTATACATTATTTCAGGTTATTTTTATGGTGAGGACCGCCTTACTCGTGAAGAAGCTTTCGCAATCCGCTATCACATGGGTTTTTCCGGGCCTGAGGACAACAATACCATAGGCAAAGCACTTGAAATGTATCCTCTTGCTCTTGCTCTCAATGTCGCAGATATGGAAGCATCATATTATCTTGAAGGCTGTACAAAATAATTTCTAACTTTAAAGGGGGTTTTTTTATGAACTGGTTCGACGACGCTATTATCTATCACATTTATCCGCTTGGATTCTGCGGCGCTCCGAAATTCAGTGACGAATCTGATTTTGTCGCATATCGGCTTGATAAAATTCTTACATGGATTCCTCATCTGAAAGAAATGAATATTGACGCTGTTCATTTTGGTCCTGTTTTTGAATCAGTTGAGCACGGCTATGACACTATTGATTATAATATGATCGACCGCCGCCTTGGCGACAACAATTCCTTTCGTTATATATGTGACAGACTGCATGAAAAAGGCATCCGTGTCATTCTTGACGGTGTCTTCAACCATGTCGGAAGAAAATTCCCTCAGTTTGTCGATATTCAGCAAAACGGACAGAATTCAAAATATATCGACTGGTTCCAGAATCTGAATTTCGGAGGTCAGAGCCCTTACGGCGACCACTTCTGGTACGACGGCTGGAACGGACATTATAATCTTGTTAAACTTAATTTAAGGAATCCCGAAGTCTGCGATTATCTTCTCAATGCCATAGGTTACTGGATAGACTCATTCAACATCGATGGTATCAGACTGGATGCCGCTGATTGTATTGATTTCGACTTTTTCAAGAAACTGCGCAGTTTCTGTAAATCAAAAAAACCTGATTTCTGGCTTATGGGTGAGATCATCCATGGCGACTACAACCGCTGGGCTAATCCTGAAATGCTTGACAGCGTTACAAATTATGAATGCTATAAAGGACTTTATTCATCTCATAATGACAAGAATTACTTTGAGATAGATTATTCTATCAACCGTCAGTCAGGCAAAAACGGAGGAATTTACAGGAATATCAACCTTTATAATTTTGTTGACAACCACGATGTGAACCGACTTGCTTCAACACTTTGCAATCAGGCTCATCTGCCTCTTGTCTATACTCTGCTTTATACAATGCCCGGAATACCGTCAATCTACTATGGAAGTGAATACGGAATTCTTGGCAAAAAAGAGAATAATTCTGATGATAATCTCCGTCCGTGCCTGCATCTTCAGGACATGGAATCACAAAATACACCGCTTTATAAGCATATTGTCAAGCTTGGCAGGATCTATCGTGCATATCCTCCGATACGTACAGGAGAATATGAACGCATTGCCATTACCAATCAACAGCTTCTTTTCAAGAAAACGCTTGACGGTCAGACTGTCTATGTTGCCCTTAACCTTAGTGAACAAGAGTACATCTTTAAGTTTGATACCCATATGAATCATCTTGTAGATGTTCTGTCATCATCTCCTTTGCCTGTTGAAAACGGTACGGCTACTGTAAAAATGATGCCTTATTCATCAATGATAATCGTTTACGACGACATTGTGAATTTTGATGCTGAACTTAATGAAAAAGAAAAAGAGGAAGATAACGAACTCGTCATCGGCGGCAAATACCGTCACTTCAAGGGCAATGAATACGAAGTCCTCGCAGTTGCCCGTCACAGCGAAACCATGGAGGAGCTTGTTATCTACAAGTCGCTCTCCTACGGCGATGTATGGGCACGTCCCAAAGCTATGTTCACAGGCAAATCAGGCGATGTGAACCGATTTACACGAATAGACTAAAAATTTCAGCGGTCAGTTTGAATTGACCGCTGTTTTTTAGTTAACGAACTTTTCATAAAATTCCCTGATAACACCTTTAATGGTATATTCAAGGCGGCTGTCACAGAATTTTCTGATATTATCGGGAATCTCGCCATAGAATGCCTCTGCTATCCCGCCTGCAATACAAGCCATAGTATCCGCATCTCCGCCAAGTGATACAGCATTTCTAACCGCACTCTCATAGTCTGTCGATTCCAAAAAGCAGACAATAGACGGAGGAACACTATAACTGCATCTGCTGTCAAAGCTGTAATCAGGTCTTATCATATCAAGAGTATAATCAAGGTCATATCTGAATTTTTTTGCGATA
>JAZUJY010000121.1:0-7405 GCA_045643005.1 Oscillospiraceae bacterium
ATAGACAATGGGCATAATAATTTCGAGGATGAAAACACGATCATTCTGCAAATCAAATTAGACAACGGAACGATTGTTGTCAATAACGAATGGATCGATATTGACTTTACAGAGTGAGCATTTCATGAAATACAGAAATGCAGGAGTATATGCGGAGAAATTGAAAGATTCTCGACGAAGTTCTGGAGAGCATTACAGTGCCTGAAAGTCCGATGTTTGGTGCTCCTGAAGCGGCAAAGGTAACTGCGCCGAGATTGGAGCTTGTGAAGCTGGCGGGAAAGCAATATGCTGAAACAGGCGAAATAGATGAAAAATTACTTGCGGAGATATGCTCGCCTATGATACCGGAAGATGTGTATGCGGCGATATGCAACAAAGAAATGTGAAACCCAAAACACGGACAGCCATTTATGCAACGGCTATCCGTGTTTTTAATCTATCCAGTAACACCTGAAGTTCCAGTCAGCATCCCAGCGTGCGTCAATAAAATGTCCGAACATAAAGCTCTTATTTGAAAAATAAACAGCTATAGACATATCATCAATATCCATGGTAAAAGAGTCAAAAACTAATTCAGATCTCATTTGTTCAGGAGAAGATACAGCGTTTTTATCAACTCCGTAAAAATCGTAGAATTCTTCTCTGAACATCTCATTGACAAGCTTCTCTGCATTCTGCACAGCATATCTCAGTTTGTCGTAATAGATGTCAATAATCTTCTCCTCGAAATCTTCGGTATATCCCTTACGAGTATACATAAAGTAAGGATCCGGATCGGAATAGGCCGAGAGAAACCTGCTGTTTCCATGAATTATACTGTTTATATGATCCTTATCCAGCTTCATACGAACTCCTTCTTACTTGCTTTTAAGCTTCTTGTACTTTTTATATCATAGCACATACCACCGAAAAAGTCAATCATCATCACAGCGCATTGCACCGGGCAAAATCAACTTTTTGCTGCGCATTTCACAAGAATTATTGCAATCATTCCGATATGCTGGACTCCGGTAGTTTTATCGGATATAATGGATTCACGATAATACTTATGGAGGTAACAGCTATGTTGAAAACACCTGAACTGGCAATGCCAAGAACAAGCAAAGTCACGACTGTCTGCAACGGTAAGCGTGAGGCATGGACGGATTATGAAGAAGCAAAGGCATATTTCCTTGAACTTATGATGTCCACCGATGGCGAGGAACACGACCGAGCAGAGTGCGTTTACATTCAGCTTCTGCACGGACTTGACGAGTGTTCGGACGAAAACTGAAAGGAGCAGACTATGTTGAATAAAATCATGATGACAGGACGCATTACCACCGATTTATCCGTTGTAACTGAGGATAATTACATTGAATTACATTTTTCCTATTTTGATTTTTGATATTACTGCAGTATCTTTGCATACATACTGCTTGTAATATGCAAGATCTGCAATATCTACTTCACCGCTTGAGTCTATATCTGCAGCTTTGATATCATTAGCAGATATTCCTTTGCCTGTCATAAGATAAATGGAAAGCAATGTGAGATCAGTCAGATCTGCTACATTATCATGATTAAGATCTCCGTAGAAAATATCTTCTTCATTATTTACAGCTACGAGATTTAATCTGTTGGTTGTAAAAGTATTTTTATTGTCAAATTTAACGTTCGGGTTTATTCCGTCAAGAAGCGGATTGTCGCTTTCGTACATTGCCAGTGTGATTATTGCATTTTCATCAAGCTCGCCGTCATATTCAAATATAAAGGTCTTTTCATCTTCGTCATGGAAGGTGCCTTTTTCTATTTTCACAGGTTTTCCGAAGGATTCGATTTTGTTTCCGTCCTTGTCTGTGATCTCGGCACAGAGATCAATTCCAAAATAACATGGAGCTACACCTGTATTTTTGATTTTAACCTTGAGCTTGTTTCCATTTCGTTTTGCAGAAGTCACTGTAAAGTTATATCCTATTCGGTTTACCATTTCATCAATTACATCCTTCTGCTCCTGATAAAATTTGTAACCGCAAAGGCTGTCCTGGTCAAATGCTGTTATAGTCAGGTGACCTATCTCGATACATTCGCGGAAACGGGTCTCTGTCCATTTTAAAGGACCGTAAGGACCGTTTGAGTTTTCAAGCATCATACTGTATGGTCCGGCGTTTTCTGCAAGTGCCGGGATATTTGCCTTGTATGAAAGTCTAAGGTTCCATTCTTCATTCGAGCTGCCGATGAGACCGTCATCACGTTTTGCAATTCCGAGTGAAAGTGCATATTCATATACTTCGCCAAAGGCATCTGACGGCACTGCAATAAGTGTTTCGTCAAAAGCGTCACTGTAATATTTCAGCATATCCTTCTGAATTTCAACAGAAGGCATATCGCTTCCTATTACCTGTGAAAAATGCCATTCGCCCCAGTTGCCGAAAGGTCTGATGTCAATAAACTCAACTCTTTTGTCTCCGTCATAGTGTTCGGCTAAGGCTGATGCAAATTTTTTGCAGGCTTCAAGATATACAGGATCATCCCAGACCGGAACATCAAGTTCAATGCTTGTATCTTCCTTTAATTTTACCCTGTTCTTTTTAGCGCCCTTGTCGTATATCCACTGCGGTACAAAATCATGTTCAGCACCGTAATTGTCATGTGATCCTTCGAGATGTGAATATGGAAGGATTCTTATTATATATGTCATGTTGTGCTTCCATGCTGCAGCGATCATGTTATCAATTTCTTCCCAGTTATAGACATCTTCTGCAGGATTTATATCACTCCAGTAGTGAACACCGTTGCAGAGAGTTACAACGTCCCATGAATGATTTTCCTTTGATCCGCCGATGCCGTATTCATAATCAGATTCGAAAACTCCCGGGTGATATGTTGTAAGAACAAAACCCTTGTGCGGATTTGCTACAGGCTGTCCTGAAACTTCAGTCTGATAAATAACTGTTGAAGGAGAATCAAAATCCTTGTCTTCATCCGGATCTTCCGTTTTAACCGGTTCTTTTTCAGCGAAGAGTTCTTCAATTACCAGTTCAGCCATTTTATCTGCTCCTGCTGCGTTTGGATGAAGTCCGTCTTCTGTATAATAATCCTGTGCTATCACATATGTGTTTTCAAGACAGTACACAAGCCATGAATGGAAAAGATCTATGATTTCAACCTGTTCTTCAGAGGCAACTTTTTCTGTTTCGTCATAGAACCATTTTTTCTGAATGACAGGATACTGTGCGCAGTCTTTAAGCTCTCCGTTTTCATGTACAAGGCAAACTCTCATTCCTTTTGCCTTTGCACGTTTAACCATTTCAGTTACATTTTCAATATATGATGATGAATCGGGATTATCCCTGTTTGAATTGTAAGCTTTGATATAATCATTTATTCCTACGGAAAGAAGGAAAATATCTTCGCTTGTTCCATAATATTCAACTGTATCAAAAAAATTGCAGTCAAGAAGATGATTTGCACATATTCCGCTTACTGAGAGATTTCTGACATTATATTTTTCACTGTCAACATACTTTTCAAGATACTGCCCCCAACCGCGGTGAGCATCTTCAGATACATTGTAATAACTTGCTGCTGTTGAATCACCGCATACCCAGATAGTAGGTTTTGTTTGAGTTTCAGCAGATATTTGTTCTATTTCAACAGCACTGATTGAAAATGGCGTTCCTGAGATTCCGGCAGTAGCGTAAAGATTTAACTGCCCGTCAGTTACAGGAATTGAAAACGAATCAACCGCGTTATTTCCCGTCATAAAAAGTATCTGAGCCATTCCTTCTGCAAATATTGATGTCGATTCAACGTCCCCTGTTGTTACAGTTATTTTATAAACTCCGTTCGGAACATCTGCATTAAAAGTATATGCGCTGCTTCCGGTTACAAATCTGACAGCATCACTCAGCGCTCCGCTTCCGCCTGCAGAAACATTTTCAACTTTACTTGTATCTGAAAATCCGTATCCTTTTGAAGCATTGTACGCATCAGCTGCAGGAACACCGATAAATCCGTCTGCTGTACCAAGTCCTCCAAAATCAAATTTTAAAGTTTCAAAAGAATTATTAGATTCTGCTGAAATAAAACTCTCAGATGGAATACTTGTAAATCCCATAGCCAAAACTGATAATAACGCCAATATTTTTTTCATTTGATCAACCCCGTTATAAAAATCATATTGATTGTATTTTCAAAGCTCTGCTTTTAACAAGCCGAGGCGATTCGCAGAATCGCTGACCAAACAGTTGGAGATTGTACTCCGACTGTTTGGTCAGATAGAAACCGCCGCCTACAGAGGCGGTGGATATTCTCTGTGTTGCTATATAATTAATTATAACACAGTCGAAAATTATGAACAACTAAATTTAACTAAGTTGCATTATTTTGTATATAAGTTACATTATCCAGCTATGGTATGATCAGACTTCCAAACGTCAGCTGCTTGTTTTACACCGGTACAGTTGTTTTTTAAAATCTATATTTTCTTGGATTAATTTATCTTATAGCATTGGAATTTACTATCTCTGTAGATGTATGAAATAATTTTTTTATTAAAGGGACAGAGCTTAAAACCGGTAATGATATATATAATAAATATAATATCAAAAGAACAGGAACTGTTATGATCAGAATTAACAGTAAGTAAGAAGATGATGCTATTGCCTCGTTTGTAAATAGAACAAATAATAAACCTATAACACTTCCGACTGAAAATGCAATTCCTGAGAAAAGAATAATTTCTCTGAGAACAGTTTTCACAATGTTTTTCCTGCTCATGCCTGAACATCTGAAGATGAAATATTCTCTTGTGTTGTTTAATATCTTTGTATTTGTTGTGTTCATAAGGGATACAATTCCTGAAAGCATAAAAAATATAATCATAACTGCAAACAATTCTTTATATGTTTTTATTCTTTTTTTCATGATGATTCTCTCTAAGTTAAGATCCATGATATAATTAATGGTACCTAAATATTTATCTTCTATTTCATATATCAGAGAAGAAATTTTCTCATGATCATGTCCTTCAAGCTCTGTAATGTTTACATATGTATTATGCATATAAAAATCAGAAGTTAATTCTACCGGAAATACAACACCGTTTGAAACTGCATCTGATTCGAGATATCCCATGATCTTGAAATCAAGATCATTTTTAAAAAAATCAGGAGCATTTGCATAACCCATATCTTTAAAACTGTAGTAACCTTTGTTTTTGTTTGACCAGTGATTTATTATTATATACTTTTGTTCAAGCACTTCATCGTAAGAAATATTTGTATATGGAAAATATAATTCTTCATATTCTTTTCTGTCTGTAACATATATATCAAAGCTGCCTTTGTTATAATATGGTGAAGCATATTTTTCCATTATTTCGTAATATTGTTCATTTTCAGATGAACTTACAAAGTTTATTGAATTGTTTATATTAGCATTCGGATAATATAATACATCTATTACGCTGTAATAATATCTGTTTTCTATTTCAATATTGCATTCTGTTCTTACCGGTTCGAGGATTTCATTAAGTTGATTTTCAGTTATAGAATTATAAATATTTAACCGATAATCAACTGCTGACAAGTCAATATAATTCTCAGAATTCACTGTTGTTTCAAATTTCGATCCGATAAAGTAAAATACAGCAGCTGATAAAATAAAAGCACATACCATACAGCAAAATCCGGAAAACAAATATTTTCCACCTGTTCTTTTCAAATTTCGTCCTGAATATGTTTTTATCAGTTTTTTTACAGATGAGTTTTCCGGGATGTTGTTTCTTTTTTCAGATTTTAACATAAAACCGGGATCTGTCGTCTGGCTAAGAGAATATTTTTCCGCAGACGAAAGAACTGTTTTGCAGGAAGAAGTTAAAACTATCAAAATACAAAGGAGTATGCCGATAAGCTGAATATACCATACAAAACTATAAGAGACCTCCATACCTTTAATTATTCCATTGAATGAACTGAATAATGTTTTCACGGAAATAACCGATAGAATACATCCGACCGGAAAAGCAGCAATACAATAGATAACTGCCTCAATAACAGTCATGGCAGTAAGCTGTTCCTTTGATGCCCCTATCATCCTCAGTGTATTGTATTTTTGGATACGTTCAAATACGGAAGTTTCAAATGCATTTTTTATTATAAATGCTCCATACAAAATGAAAAGAATAAAAAAGATCACTACAGGTACAATGATCGTTACAGTATCTTCATTTATAATATATTTTCCGGTTAAAAACAGTCTCGGAATGTTTATTGCACAGTCGTCAAAATTTATGTCATCTTTTTCCAGACCACAGTCTTTTATTATTGTTTCAAAATTTTTTCTGTAGCTCTGAAACATACCTTTTTTTATTATTAAAAAATCATAGCAGTCTTTATAGGTAAAATCAGATGAAAATGTTTCATAATAATCTTTTAATAAATTATCATTGTCTCTGACATAAAAAACTGCCGGTTCTTCGGACCTATAAACGGAAAAATCCTCAATTACATATTTATCAGATGATAATACTTTTTTATTGTCATCTGAACTGAAAGTCAACTCAATGGTATCATTTATTTTATATCCCATTTTTTCAAAAGAATCCGGTAAAACTATCCCGTTTTCGTTTTTTATATAGATATAATATACGTTTACTTTATTCTGATTGTTTTTGTTTCCGTTTACAGAATTTAAATGCACGAAGTTAAGTTCCTGAACTTCGCCTTTTTCACATGAGACATTTACATTTTTATTATGTGCAAATTCATAAAACATTACTGAATAATAATTTTCTGTCAGATAATGACTTCCGACTTTTTTTATTTTCTCTTCAACATTTTCATCATGCCTCAAATAACTGTCAATATTAATTTCAAATTCTCCGTTTTGTTCTACTTCAGTTTCATAAAATGTTTTACCCATGCTTGTAGTAAATAAAAATCCTGTAAAAATTGTAAATACACCTATTACAATGCTTATAAATGTTAGTAAAGTTCTTAATTTTTGCCTTTTTAGATATTTTAATGAAAGTGATATAAGAGTTTTCATTAATATCAGCCCCTTTCTTTACATTTAGTATATATTTTTAATCTTACATGAAAGTGACAATAAGAGTATAACATAATATTTTTTTATAAGCAACAGAAAACCGGATAACAACTGTGCTGTAATGAAGCACTTTGATATCCGGTTTAATGATTGTTCAATCAGAAACTGTAATTATCTGATTATTTATCGGATCTTCGATAGTATTTCCGGATGCGTCAAAATCAATTACCGGAAATTTAGAAGTTGATTAATGAGAAAAGTTGAATAAAAATATAACAACACAGAGGATATCCCCCGCCTCTGCTTGTTAAAAGCAGAGCTTTGAACAACACAGAGCTTTGAATCGCCTTTCAATCAACGCAAATACGTTATT
>JAZUJY010000122.1:0-3718 GCA_045643005.1 Oscillospiraceae bacterium
GGATATTTTATCTTTTCACAGGATGATTCTTCCGGAGCTGTTCCTGAATTTACTGTTTCAGCAGTCAGACTTGAAAAACAGGATCTTGAAAACAGCATTAATATTTCAGGAGTGATCAAGGGTGAAGAACATCCTATTGAAAACTTGCAGAGAACAAAATGTATAAAGGTAAATGTTTCGGAAGGAGATTTTGTCAATAAAGGAGATGTTCTTTTTGAATTTGACAGAACTACTATCCAGAACGAATACAATAAGCTTGTGAAAGAGTATAATAATGAAAGAGGCAAGCTTGAAAGCCAGCATCAGATAAACCAGCGCAATCTTGTAAAAGCCGAGGAAAGTCATAATGCTGAATATGCTGAGGCACAAAAGAAGGTAGACGATGCAGAGAATGCAAGAAATGCCGCATACAGCAAATATAATGAGCTTGTTGATCGCTTTAATTCCCTCAGTGCAAAAATCGTAGAGCTTTCAGAGCTTGGCGAAGAATATGCTGCTGAATATGCTGCTGTTGTTGAAGAATATGATGCACTTGACAGTCAGATAGAAGAATTAAAGGCCGGACTTGATGCATATGAAAATGCAGTTACTGCGGCATATGCTGAATTAAAAAGTATAAGAAACAATGATACGGTCCAGCAGGCAAAGGATGCACTTGATTCTGAAAAGTACTATTCATTCTCGGTTGAACAAAAGGATCTTGATATTTTGACTGAACAGATGGAAAACTGCGTTATAAAGGCAGAATGTTCAGGCATTATAACCGGTCTTGGAGTTTCAGAAGATGCAGTTCCTTCAGGTCAGCTTCTTGCTACAATAGTTGATAATTCAGACTATTTTGTAACTGCTGAACTTCCCGAAACGAAAATCTATAAGCTCGAGGAAGGCATGAATGCTGTCCTTAAAACTGTTGCCACTGAGGAAATGGAGATTCCCGGCGTTATAAAGAGCGTTTCAAAGCTTGCGACCCAGACAGGCGAAGGCAACAGCTATTCGGTAAAAATAGATATTACTGATGATAAAATTATGGATAATGTATTTATCGGCATGACTTCATCGGTAAAAGTTATCCTTAACGTTACCAATGACGTATATGCTGTTCCGTATGATTCAATAATGACCGACAAGGACGGAAATAAATTTGTTTATACTGCGGAACCTTTCAGGGATATTTACAAGGTCGGCACAATTGAAGTGGAAACAGGCGAGGAAAACGGCTATTACACTGAAATTTCCGGTACTAAAGTCGTAAAGGATGTAATCGTTATCACCAATCCTGCAAAGCTTGAAGAAGGTACAAAAATTGATGTAACTTTTGAAGAATGATAACAGGTGCAGACTATGAATGATTCTATTATTTCACTCAAGAATATAGACAAAAAATTCAATATCGGTCAGGACAATGAATTGCAGATTCTATTTGATATTTCACTTGAAATACCAAAGGGACAGTTTGTTTCGATAGTTGGTTCATCCGGTGCGGGAAAAAGTACTCTTATGAATATTCTCGGACTTCTTGATAAACCGACAAGCGGTTCATATACACTGAACAGATTTTGCACAAGCGAGCTTAATGATAAACAGCTAAGTAAAATTAGAAATGCCGAGATCGGCTTTGTGTTCCAGACATTCAATCTGATACCACGTCTGAATGCCATAAAAAATGTCGAACTGCCTATGCTTTATAAAGGAGTGGCACAGAAGGAACGTACTGAAAATGCCAGAAAGCTTATGGAAATGGTCGGAATGAGTGACAGATGCGAACATTTCCCTAATCAGCTTTCAGGTGGTCAGAAGCAGCGTGTTTCCATAGCACGTGCTATGGCGAATGAGCCTTCTATTATTCTTGCCGATGAGCCTACAGGCGCTCTTGATACTGTCACAGGCAGAAAGATAATGGATATTTTCCATCGTCTGAATAAAGAACAGGGAAAAACTATTGTTCTTATCACTCACAGCCCTGAGCTTGCAAGTGAGACGGACAGGATAGTCACTATCAGCGACGGAAAAATTATTTCGGATTCGGAGGGGACACAATGAATTTGATTGAATGCGTAAAAATGGCTGTATCTTCGATAAAAGCTAACAAAATGCGTTCACTTCTTACAATGCTCGGAATTATTATTGGTATTTCAGCAGTAATTATTATCACAACCATCGGCGGTTCTGTCAAAGCTACCATGAACAATGCCTTCAACAGCTTTGGAATGAATTATTTTTACGGCTGGTTTACCCCCAAAGAGTATACTGAGGATGTATATGATAAACTTGAGGCTGATGATCTGCCGAATTTGCAGATGTATTATGATCTCGTTGAAAAGTATCCTAATCAGTTTGAAATTTCAGAAAATGAATTTTACTGCGACGGCAAGGTGCTTAATCAGAAAAATGATTATCAGAATATTAGTCTGCGTTGTACCACCAGCGGGTATTTCAGTATGACAAACAAAAAATTAGCAGAGGGACGTTTTCTTACATTACGTGATGATCTCGAGAAAAAATCAGTTGCTGTAGTTTCAGAAACCTTTGCAAAAAAGTACTGCGGCAACAGTTCAATTATAAATAAACCGATCACAATTGTCCTTGAAAACGGAGAAGAAGCCATTTTTTACGTTGTAGGTGTTTATAAAAACAATTCAAGTGATGTTGAACAGTCTGCAAATCAGAAAACAAATATATATGTTCCGTATCAGTGTTACTTAAATCCGCAGGATATCAAGGCAACTTATGTTACTGTTGTCTGGAATCCGGATATGGGAATTGATTCGGCAAAGGAAAATTTTACAAGATTTTTTGAAAATATTTATCACAGCAATGAATACTGGCACGTTGAAGTTGATGAATATGATCAGGAAATGCTCGGTACGATAAATATTGCTCTTAACATACTTACGATAGCATTTTCAGTCATTGCCGCAATTTCGCTGCTTGTCGGCGGTATAGGCGTTATGAATATCATGCTTGTAAGCATTGTTGAACGAACAAGTGAGATCGGTGTACGAAAAGCTCTTGGTGCACAGAATTCATCGATACGTATACAGTTTGTCATGGAAGCTATCATGATATGCATTATCGGAAGCATTATCGGAATACTTATCGGTCTCGGTTTCAGCTATCTGCTTGGATTTGTTGGTTCATATGTTGTTACGACGGTTGTTCCTGAATATGCCGATGTTGTGGATGTAACAGTCAAACCGTCAGTTATCGCAATCATTATTTCTGTATTATCATCAATATTGATAGGCGTGACATTTGGTTTCTATCCTGCAAACCGTGCCGCAAAGATGAATCCTATCGATGCTTTGAGACACGAATGATCATATGGATATAAAAAACCTCACAGTTTTAACGGTGGTACTCATATAGAAGTTTTTACTATTTATCGGGGAAAACCTTTCTGAGGAAAGGTTCTTCCCCGAACCCCTTTCCAAAGACTTTTAATATAATGGTGGATATCATACCTGACATATGTCAGGTATGATATCCACTAATACTGAAAGTTTTAGGAAGGGAGTTAGAGGGAGAACCCTTTTTCAAAAGGGTTTCCCTCAATAAAAGGAACGGTAAGACACAAGGGCAGAGACATTAATTGGAAGGAGATCTTTATGTCCGTATTCAGAATTTATGTTGAAAAGAAGCCCGAATTTGCTGTTGAGGCTCAGTCTGTATTAAGCGATATCAGAACCGCACTCAGATATGAGATAGAGAATGTAAGAAT
>JAZUJY010000123.1:0-1954 GCA_045643005.1 Oscillospiraceae bacterium
TATAAATCTATGGGACGAAAATTTATCGGTGCTTTCGAAAAACGCTCTAATCCTCCGAATCCACATACATCAGCCCCAAGACCTAATATTTTTTCTCTTATTACTTCTTTTCTAAGCATACATCTCTCCATCAACTTCAAAGTTGCTATATCAATGCTTTTTTAGTTTTCATCATATCTCGTTCAATCAGCGGACGCATACTGTCCTTATACTTTGATAAATCAGCTTCTTGAAAATGTGCTGCGTTTTTCCCAATAATTACGGTCAGTAACTTCATACTCGTCCTCTTCATCAGTTCCCGGATTGATACGGTCTATTACCTTTGTGAAAGCAAGAGAAATATCGTCCCCTACCTTATAAGCAGATACCTGTAATGCTATAAGTGGAATTGCTCCATTAAAGAGACTAATAACATTCATAAATCTTCCTGTTATTTTCTCTGCTACGATAACAGCACAATGGTCATACTGTGGATATCTCTTCTGTACAAAAGATCATTCAACAACTCTTCTGTATTCATATTAAACACTTCATTTCAAAGTAAAAAGTATTTTATAAATTTTTCAAAGCTCTGCTTTTAACAAGCAGAGGCGATTCGCAGAATCGCTTCCGTTCAGTCGGAGATTGAACTCCGCCTGAACGGAAAGAAAGAACCCCCCCCCTGCCGGGGCGGGGGATATCCTCTGTGTTGTTATATTTTCGCAACAAGCCACTGATCAACCGTTCTGCTCTCACTCGAAATATTAACTCCTATCTTATGAACAGAACGCTTGTCATCAAGATATGGCACAGCATACTGCTTTTCTTCTATCTGCTTAAGAGCTTCTTCAGCACTTTTGTCAAGCTTGAATTCAAAAATAAATATATCGTTGTTCGTTTCTATAATTACATCCGCTCTTCCCTTGCTGTTTGACTTTTCAATGAGACTTGTGTAACATGAAAGCAAACGGAATATTATATAAAACGTATATGAAAAATGTGTTTCAAAGTCTTTTGCCCGTTCATCCTTGTTGGCTTCATATGGTATTGACGCAAGGAAAGATGTAAAAGCATCATGTACTCCATCAAGGTCACAGCGTTTCAGCATACGATCAAGATTTTTTACCCAGTTATCAGGAGCATCTTCTGTTTTTTTGAAATAACTGTTTGCTATTAATGTTACAAATCCTTTTCGTACTTCATCATTCGGGAAATCAAGAAGATATTCCTGATAATCTTTGTCATAGCCTTTTATTGTCAGATAACCGCTCTGATACAGCATTGCAAGCGGATCTTCAACATCTGCTCTGTAATCTGCAAAATATTTTCTTTCATATGCTCTGCCGGTCAATTTCTGCATATTTACATTATGACCACTAATGAGTTTTGCAAGATATGCTGGTGTACCTGACTCATACCAGTAATCTTCTATAGTGTTTGTCTCAAACGCATTTATCAAACTAAACGGATTATAAACATCAAGCATTCTTCTGCTGAAATGATATCCGTCATACTGCATTTTTAGTTTTTCCTTCATTTCCTGAACTGTATATTCAAGATCTTCTGCCATTTTTTCAATTGATTCGGCAAAATTTGAATACAGCTCTTCTTCTGTTATTCCACATATCGCATCATACACACCGTCCATACTTAAATCATACGGCTGATTAAATCCGGAAAACACTGATATCTGGCTAAACTTTGTAACTCCAGTAAGTAATACAAACTTTAGATACGGATCTGCTTCCTTGAATGTTCCGTAAAATCCCTTCAGTGTTTCACGATTTTTGTCTTCCATCTCTGTTCCGATTACATCAAGCATTGGTTTGTCATACTCATCTATGAGTACTACTGCTTTGTGTCCGGTTTGCTGTTCTGCTTTTTTTATTATATTGAGGAATCGAACTTCATGAGTTTTACTTTTATTTTGAATACTGTATTTTTCTTCCCATTCATTAAGCCAGTTATCAAGTTT
>JAZUJY010000124.1:0-5182 GCA_045643005.1 Oscillospiraceae bacterium
GTTGTTATATATGTTTTTTATTTTTTAATTCATTCAGTTTACTTATGTTGTTTTTTTTCTTTTCTTCAGTTATTCCGGGACAAAGAATGTATTTTTCGTCATTGTATTCAAGTACATCCCCCTCTTTTATTTCATCGGGGAGCACGTTCCGATCCAAAACCATCATTCCTTTTTCTGTATACAAAACTACTTTATCCTCTTCAAATCTGTCTATGATCACTCTCAAATTCATCACTTCCGGTAATTTTTTTCAAACTGACAATCTATGCTTTTACTGTTTCAGAATTTTTAACAGAATATTTTTTACTTTCTCTCGACAGTATAAATACAAGTGCACCTGTATTCATAAATAATGCACCATACCAGGCACTGATCTCCGCATACGGAGTTGCAATAAACCCGTATTTGTCAATAAACATCACTATCACAACTACTCTCAGCAGCATCTCTGCAACACCTGAACACATAGGAACAAACGGAAATCCCATCCCCTGTACGGTACTTCTGACAACAAACAGAAAATCCACTCCGAATATCATCACACCGCATATCGGGAGAAACTGCGCAGCCA
This sequence comes from Oscillospiraceae bacterium, assembly GCA_045643005.1. Lineage (GTDB taxonomy): Bacteria > Bacillota > Clostridia > Oscillospirales > Ruminococcaceae > HUN007. The sequence continues at coordinate 572 of JAZUJY010000124.1, forward strand.
AAGAGATCTGCTCATCACCGTTAAGCATTATCGATGCAAGAGGTCTTGCGAAGAACACCATGGCAGACCCAAGAATGATATATGACACAAATGCGATCACAAGACAGTCAAACAAACCTTTTTTTATTCTTCCGAATTCCTTTGCACCGTAATTCTGGCTGCTGAAAGCTGACATTGTATTCCCTGCTGTGCAGGCCGGCGTCATAAAAAGATTCAGGTACTTGCTGCAGGCTGCATATGCTGATGAATAAGACGGACCAAGTTCATTTATAAATCTCTGTACCACCATACATCCGACTGCTGTAATAGAGTTCATCAAAGCCATCGGTATACCGTTTTTAAGTAAAAGCAAATACATCGGCACATCTAATTTGATGTCATCTCCTGATAGTTTCAGATATTCTATTTTTCTAAGCTTCATTATACATATAAATCCGGAAACGACCTGTGAAAACACTGTCGCCACAGCAGCACCCTCTACCCCTGTTTTAAAAACAAAAATCAGGACTGCATCAAGAACAATGTTTATACACGAAGAAATAATGATCGCCTTAAGTGGAGTTTTGCTGTCACCAAGCGCTCTGAGCACGCCGGAAGACATATTATAAAGAAAAGTTGCAAACAGTCCGCCAAAAATAATATATCCGTATTTTAATGCATCCTTTATCAGTATTTCATCGATCTGGAGAATCTTTACCAGCGTAAATTTCAAAAATCCTACGCTTACTGCCGTAAGGATCACCGTAAGTACTGCTACCGTCTGTATAGCCGCTGAAAAGCTTCTTTTCAGCTTTTCCATGTTCTTTTCCCCGAAATACTGAGCAATTATTATGGAAATTCCGTTTGAAAGTCCCATGGAAAATCCCATGATCAGAAATGTCAGTGAACTCATATTTCCGACTGAACCGAGTGCATCATCTCCAAGGCCTTTTCCAACTATAGCAGCATCACAAAATGAATACAGCTGCTGAAGCATGCTTGTTGCAAGCAAAGGAAAATAAAAGCCGAGGATCAGTTTTTCAATTTTGCCCTTTGTCAAATCAACCGTACTGTTCAAAAGTCATCATATCCTTTGTATTATTTTTTTTATTATATCATTATATATCGGCTCATTATAGCAAAAACATATTTTTTTCATATAAAAAAACAACAAACTTTTTCTATATATGTTGTCAATTATGCTTACTCTTTATCTTAAACACTGTGCTATTTTATTGATGTACACAAATGTATTTTTATAAACCCTCATTTTCATTGACTATTGCTTCATCAACAACTATAATGAGAAGTGTATTATATCTTAAAGAGGGTTTCTTTTAATGAACAAAAAGCGAATATTTAGTTTTCTGGTTTCTTTTTTCATGTTTTCTTATTCAGCTTTTTCTCCGCTTGATCTTTATGCTGCAACAACTGAAAAAGCAAGATCTGATACTTCATCGGTATCAGCAGCAGACAACAAAAAAACAGCTGAAGTCAAAGAAGCTGCTGAAACAACAAGTACTACAGAAAAAGAAGAGCTTCCGGATATTAATTTAAAAGTCTCAAATCTATGCCCTTTTGAGGTCACGGACAAAGACTATACATATTTATGGAAAAGCACATTTGAAGACGCATACTATATTTTTCTTCCATCACAGGCAAATTTAAAAAATCTTACATTGACATATACTCCTGAAAAAGATGAAAAGATCTACCTTAACGGCGTTGAAGTCATTTCAGGAAGAAATACTTCTCTTTTGTCGACAGATGATGAGTTTACCATCAAGATCGGAAACAAAAAAGTTCCCGCCAAGCTTAAGGTAATGCAGTCAGACCTTGATACCATGTATATGAAAACAGCAAGCGGCAGCATCAGTAAGCTTGATAAAAACAAAAAGCTTGTTGAAACAGGCTCACTGCTTATCATAGATAAAAAAGGCGTAATAGAATACAACGATACAATGGATTCACTCACATCGCACGGAAATTCTTCATGGGATTATTCCAAGAAAAAGCCATATAATCTGAAGCTGTCTGAAAAAACAAACCTTTTCAAAATGGGCAAAGCTAAAAAATGGGTACTTCTCGGAAACTATCTCGACCATTCCATGATAAGAAATGCCGTTACATTCGATATGAGCAAAGAAGCAGGCGCTGAACAGAACATTGACTACCATTATGTCGATCTCTATGTTGACGGAGAATACCGCGGTCCTTATATGCTGACCGAAAGAGTTGAATTAAACAAAAACAGAGTAGATATCACTGATATGGAAAAAGCTACTGAAAAGCTGAACGATCAGCCTCTTGACTCATATACACGAAAAGTTGTAAACGCTGATAAGCCGAACCAGTATATCGAAAACAGCTACAAATATTTTGACATTCCAAATGAACCTGAAGATCACACCGGTGGTTTTCTGCTTGAATTTCAGCTTTATGGAAGATACAAAACAGACAAAACACAAAGTGGATTTGTATCGACCAGAGGACAGGCCGTCAAACTGAGAAGTCCCGAATATGCGACGCAAAAACAGACAAGATACATAAAAGGATTTTTCCAGGACTTTGAAGATGCGGTATACTCAACATCGGGATACAACAGCAAAGGAAAGCATTATTCCGAATATATCGATGTCGATTCACTATTGAAAACATATCTCATAAATGAAATATCTGAAAATGTCGACAGCACACAGGCCAGCTTCTTTTTCTGGAAAGACTCAGATCTTACCGGTGACGGAAAATTTCATTTTTCTCCTGTATGGGATTACGATCTTGCATATGCAAACTACAGAAAAAATATCAAAAATTCAGAAGGAAACGGCGGATATTCATTAAATCCCAATACATTATACGCTGCATATTTTCCGATAAGCGGATATGATACCGATCTGACGGATGACAAAGACAGCGGAAGACCAACTGAAGGGATCAATTTCATCGGTAAACTTTATTCACGACCTGAGATCACACACAGGATCGCTGAACTGTATTTTGAATATTTTGATGATTATCTTGTCGAACTTACTGATAATTCAAACGGTAAAAAGCCCGTAATAGACAAATACAGAAAGATCCTTGAAACAGCCGGTGAAATGAACAACGCAAGATGGCACATGTACGGCGGAAAACCATACAAGGAAATAGGTCCGGAAAACGGCGGCAATTATACAGAATGCGTTGAATATCTAAGAAACTTCATTGAAAAAAGGCGCAAGTTCCTGAGCGAAGAATGGAAACCGTGGGTCTCATATGATAAAACTGTAAAAGGCGACGCAAATTATGATCTTAAATTCAATACAGGTGATATTCTTCAAATGAATTCATATCTGAACTTTTCTGACAACATCAAATCCTGGACGGGAGCTGATTTTGACAGAAACAATACTGTTGATTTTTTTGATCTTATAAAAATGAAACGTTCACTCCTTACAAGCAATTCTAAAAAAACGAAATAAAAACAAAAGCGACAGGATCATTCACCTGTCGCTTTTATTTTTATTAATAACTAATATCTGTATTATGATAAGCTTTAAAACCAGCCTTTTGTATTATCTACATATGTCTGGTTAAATTCTTCATCTGTCATACAAAGATACTTAACACCTTCAATAAGTCCTATTATTTCCATAACAACTCCAAGTGCTCCGCATGTTAAAAGAGTTGCAAGCAGCATAATTACTCCGGGTGCTGTATATCCAAGATAAAATTTATGAATACCCAATGAACCAAGTAAAATTCCAAGAATTCCGGCAACGACCTTGCTTTTTCCCTGATTTCCTGACGATGCATAATACGGACCGTTATTTCTCGATGGATCCATAAGATAAGCATTATCCTGATATGTCTGATATCCACCCTGCGGATTCATATTAGGATCATACTGCTGATATCCGTTCTGATTTCCATAAGGCTGCTGACCCATATTATTCTGATAACCGCCCTGATTGACAGAATCATATGAAGGATATCCGCCATAAGGATTTTGATTTGGGTATCCGCCCTGATTATTGAACTGAGGATTTCCTCCGTAAGGATTCTGATTCGGATAGCCAACCTGATTATTATACGGTGAATTTCCACCATATGGAGAAGAATTTAAATTAGGATAACTACCCTGAGAACTGCTTCCTCCATAAGGATTCTGATTTGGGTTTTCAAAGCCGTTCATACCGCTCTGCTGATTATCTCCTCCGGGATATATTTCATTCTGATTATCCATACTTTTCGTACCATTGCCTTTCTCTAAATTTATCGTTTTATTATTGTCGGTGACTTTTTAAAAAAGCTCCCTTCTTTTACATATATTATTATAAATCCATATCAAACTTTTGTCAATATTTCTTTCACAGATTTACTTATATATCCACTGATTTACATTCAAAGCTCTGCTTTTAACAAGCAGAGGCGATTCGTAGAATCGGTTTCCGCTCAGTCGGAGATTGTACTCCGACTGTTTGGTCAGATAGAACCCGCCGCCTGCAGAGGCAATGTCATCAACTTAAGAAATTGATGTAAAAAAGTTAATACAAAATTTGTAAATTTTGTCAATTGACAAAATGAAAAATCCCAAAAAATGAGAAAGTAATATCTTTTTCATTGTGAGGCGATTTAAATGTCATTAAAGTC
>JAZUJY010000125.1:0-2065 GCA_045643005.1 Oscillospiraceae bacterium
CTGCATCATATATGCAGGTATCATATATTCGGGCAGGCTTCCGCTGAGGGTATCTCTTATCTCTGATACACTCACCTCAATATCACTTGTGTAGTATGCATATATTGCTTTATCTCCTGTATTATCAGTTCTTGCTATTACCGCACAATCCCTGATATCCTTGATTTCACGGATACGGCTCTCAATTTCACCAAGTTCAATTCTGAATCCACGAATCTTTACCTGTTCATCTATTCGTCCTAAAAACTCTATATTTCCGTCTGGAAGCCATCTTGCAAGATCTCCTGTTCTGTACATCCTTCCCTCGCCGAATGGATTTGCCACAAACTTCTCTGCTGTAAGTTCAGGTCTGTTCAAATAGCCTCGTGCGACTCCCTCTCCGGTTATACATAATTCACCCGGTACTCCGATTCCACATAGACAATCTTCCTGCATTACATATACACAGCTGTTTTCTATTGGACGACCTATCGGTATCACAGTCATATCTTTAACAGAAACATATTTCTCGCCATATTTCTTTATTCTGTAAGTATTCTCAATTACTGTTGTTTCTGTTGGGCCGTATGTATTCCATATTTCTGCATCCGAATTGAGAATATTTGACAAATATTCAATTTTAAGCATATCTGCTCCCAGAATAAATGTTCTGACAGTTTTTATCAAATTAACTCTGTTAAGTTCATTTATCAGAAGAGGAGATGAATTCATCAATGTAACATTATTTTTATTAATGTATTCGGATAATTTTATTGCATCCGGTACCATTTCTGATGGTGCAGTCACAACTGTTCCGCCATTAAGCAGTGCAGGATATACTTCTTCAGTAAACATATCAAATGAATATGATGCCTGTTGGAGTGAAACAATCGTTTCGTCTGTTCCAAATCTGTTTACAAAGTTAGAAATATCTGATATCACATTTCTGTTGCTTATAAGTACTGCCTTGGGCTTGCCTGTTGTTCCTGAGGTATATATGCAATATGCAAGATCCTCTGCTTTATTTATTCTTTCAGGATTATTGACATTTTTTTCCCAGACTTCATCATTGCTCAGATCTATAACAGGTATTTCACCCTTGATCTTATCCACATTTGTTTTGTATGTTAATATTGCCTTTGGCTTACAGTCATCTATCATAAGATGCAGTCTTTCTTCAGGATATATCGGATCCATTGGTGCATATGCTCCGCCCGCCTTTAATATACCGATTATTCCGCTTATTAATTCGGGACCTCTTTGACCGATAACTGCAACAAAATCATCACACTTCACACCTATTTCTCTCAACTTATGAGCAAGACTGTTTGCTCTCGCATTCAGTTTGGTATATGTCAGTTTCTTATCCATAAATACGTATGCTGTCTTTTCAGGATACTTTTCAACCTGTTCTTCAAATTTCTCTATGATCGTCAAATTTCGTGGATAATCTTTTTTTGTATCATTAAAGTCTGTCAGTATATGTTTTCTTTCTTCAGTTGTCAGCATTTCAATTTCACTGATTTTCTGCTCTGTATTTTCCGCTGCCGAAGTCAAAACCGATTTAAAATGTTGTAATATGATCTCTGCGGTTTTTAATTTGAATAAATCAGTACTGTATTCAAGTCCAAGTACAAATTTATTTTCAAACTCGGCTACATTAAATATCATGTCAAACTTTGCAGATGAACTTTCAAATTTATATCCTTCAGATTCACTTCCGTTAAGTTTCAGTATCGTATCTTCATTATTCTGCATTACGAGCATAACATCAAACAGCGGATTTCTTGACATATCACGCTGTATATCAACTGACTCAACAAGCTCCTCAAACGGATATTCCTGATTTTCGTATGCTTTGAGACAGGTTTCCTTTATTTCTTTAAGGAACTGACTGAATGTCTTGTTCTTCTCAGGCTTTCCTCTCATTGCAAGAGTATTTACGAACATTCCGAGCATTTTTTCGGTATCCTTGTGTGTTCTTCCGCTTATCGGTGAACCGATAACTATATCTTCCTGTCGGCTGTATTTGCTCAGCATCACCATTGCTGCTGCAAGGAATACCATATATTCTGTTGCACCGCTT
>JAZUJY010000126.1:0-3248 GCA_045643005.1 Oscillospiraceae bacterium
CTGACCAATTATCTGGTCAAGTAAATAAAACAGTTCAATTAAATAGTGGCCAAAATTACTTTATAAAAATTTACAATTATAGTAAAAGGCCATGTAATTATACAATAACTTTATCTTAAAGGAAAGGTGATGTTATGAAAAAAAAGCTCGTGGCATCGATTCTCAGTCTGGCAGTTATGCTGCAAGGCATATCACTCAATGTTTATGCTGAAACAGATATACTTGACAATACAATCGCAATCGTTGATATATCAGACAACAACGTTCAGTTGAGTTTAAAGGAAGGCGAACAGATTCAGCTTGATTTTAAACTTGACGCTGAGCAGTATGATTTAAATGATGTGCAGTTTCTTTCTAAAAATATGAACAATAATGTATATGTCACAAATACAGGTAAGCTTATTGGCTGTAATTCAGGCGAAGATGAAATTACTGTTTTTGTAAGAAATCTTATTACCCACCTTGAAGATACATTCAAGTTAAGTGTTACTGTTGAAATGTCTGACCAAATCTCAGCGAAAAATCGTGATGAAATTAAAAGGCTCAACGGAATGTCCAACTGTGATTTCTGTCGCAGAAAAATGGAGCTTCTTGGTGTAATTGGCGAAGATTCTCCAAGGCTTACAATAGAGAAACTACAGGAATTTATCGCAGACAGTAATAATAATCATGAGCTTCTCGCAAAGGTTATGAATTATGTTGAATATCCTGATTTGATATCAGATAGTGGTAACAGAAATTATGATTTCTGGCTTGATTCCAATGGAAATGAAGTAATTACTATCGGCTATGAACAGAATTTCGCAGCATATACAAAAATTGCAGATGACGGCATTATAACAGGCGGTCAGATGCTTTATCCTGAAAAAACAGAATTCACCGAAAATGGTAAGGATACATCGTTTGAATATAATCAGTATCATCAGATAAAATCTGAAGGAAAAGGCTCTGTAACGCTTGCAATGATTGATGAAACAAACGGTGAACCTTTTTCTGAAGCAAACGGTAAATTTCAGCTTGTTGAAAAAATTGTTGAGGATGATGGAACTGTATCTGAAAAAATAGTTAAAAGCTGGAACATTTTTGAAGGCAATACAATTACAATTGACGGATTGCTGATGAATCACTCGTATATTCTTAGTTATGCTGACGAATATCATGAGGACAAAAATGGCAATAAATATAAGTATGAAATAGATACGGATAAGGGAACTCACATATATTCTTTCGCTTCTCCAAAGGAATACAGCTTCAATGTTTATCTGATAAAGCACTATATTACTGACCCTGTTTTAATAAAGGGAGATGTAAATGGCGATGAAGAGTTTAATATTGCTGATGTTGTTTTATTCCAGAGGTGGCTTCTCGGATATACAGATACAGAATTATCAGTATGGACTAACGGAAATTTCTGCGAAGATGATGTACTTAATTCATTTGACTTGTGCTTAATGAAACAGAATTTATTTAAAACTAACAAATAATAGAATAGTTAAACAAGCACAATTATGTGCTTGTTTCAGTCTGTCCAAAAACCCGGATTTCATAAAAGGAATCCGGGTGTTAATTTTGTTATGGGATAAAATTAAGCGAATTTTTTAAAAAGTATAGGGAAAACGAAGTAAAAACGGAGGCCATCCCCGTTATTCCATCTTCTGATTGCGAACTTTTTCAAGTTCATGGCAGCAAATTTAAGCCTAACCCAATTTGTAACCTGAGTTAAGCCTCTTAACAATGTGTAACGCATACCATACTTTTCCTTTGCATCCGCAAACACACGTTCTATAGTTTCCTTGCGTTTTTCATACAGTTTTCTGTATTTCGGAGTATGACGTATATCTTCTGCCAGTTCAAGATAATCACTCCAGATATGCTTCACTGCTGTCTTTTCACATTTCCTGTTTTCTGTACATTTTGCTCTTGACGGACAGTTCTTACATATATCCGGATTGCTTTTAAATTCTCTGAAGCCTTCTCTTGTTATTGTTGAAAACTTCAGTACCTGATTTTCAGGACAAATTACACAGTTATAGTATTCATCATATACATAATCATACGGTCGGAAAAAGCCTTCTTTTCCCATTGGTCTTTTATATGGCAATACGGGTATTCTTCCATCATCTGTTACTTTTTTACATATCCATGGTGTTTTATAGCCTGCATCCATTACTACTGATTCTATTTGTGGAAAATGCGCTGTCATTCTGTCATATAGTCCATCAAATGCGACACTGTCATGTACATTTCCCGGATTTACTGTTACATCCATGATATATCCATTTTTATCACAGGCTGTCTGGGCTGTGTACGCAAAACATTTTTTATGCTCTCCTTTGTGGAAAACTCCGCTTTCAGGATCTGTTGCTGATTCTGATATTTCCTTTTCCTCAGGCGGCTTCGGTCCGTCAAATGGTTTCTTTCCGTTCTTTTCACGTTCTTCGTTTATTTCATTCATAAGCTGTTCTTCGTAAACCTTTGCTGCTTTCGGTACTGCTTTTTTTACGATTTTCTTTGTATTTGCATTTGCTTTGATGTGTGTTCCGTCTACAAATACTGCTTCAGGTGACAGATAACCTGCATTATTGATTTCTTCCAGAATCCAGTAAAATATCGCTTCTACTACTTCAGGTGTATACCTGTTTTTGAAATTATAGCTCAGTGTTGAAAAATGTGGTGTCTGCTCATTCAGAAGATATCCTAAAAACCAGCGGTATGCTATATTCAGCTTTACTTCTTCTGCTGTTTTTCTCAGTGATGGTATCCCAAACAAATGCTGTATCAATACCATTTTGAAAAGTACTACAGGATCTGTGCTCGGTCTTCCGTTATCAGGACAGTACATATCTCCCACAAGTTCATATATGTGGGTAAAATCTATTGCTGAATCTATTTTTCTCAGTATATGATCTTTCGGTACTAAGTCCTCTACACAAATCATTTCGTATTGTCCTCTTTCTTCCTCTTTTGTTGCTAACATTTTTTCCTCCACACTTTTTTTCTTTTATTATACCATTTCTATTTCAAAAAGCCAAGCGGTTGCTTGGCTTTTTCGACAGACTGAAATGACTGCTTTAAAAAGCAGTCATTTTTTATCACAAAAATTGCAATTATAAACGGGCGCAGCCCGATACTGCGGAGTCCAGGGGTGCGGGTGTTCGGTGGACATCTCTGCGCAGCAGAAGCACCGACCGAAACGACAGCTGAGAAAAAACTTCGCTCCCTGGTGGGAAGGTGTACGAGGGAGGGCA
>JAZUJY010000127.1:0-3248 GCA_045643005.1 Oscillospiraceae bacterium
ATCCTCCGCCTCTGCAGGCGGCGGGTTCTATCTTTCCGCTCAGTCGGAGTACAATCTCCGACTGAGCGGAAACCGATTCTGCGAATCGCCTCTGCTTGTTAAAAGCAGAGCTTTGAACAACACTGAGGATATCATAAGCAGAATTTTAAAAACAAGGCTCTGCCGTCATTTTGGCAGAGCCTTGTTTTTTATTTCTGTATACCAATTTTTATATTTGAATTAAGTCCGGCATCCTTGCAGATAAACTGTTTGTAATAAGACAGGTCAGCGATATCAGCTTCTTTGCTGTCGTCTATATCTGCTGCTGTGATCTGAGGGATCGTAAGCTCAAGGTCTCTCATCAGGTACAGAGATAGCATCGTAAGGTCTGTCAGATCTGTCACTTTATCTCCGTTAATATCGCCTGAGATAACAGGATCAGGTTCATTTGATGATATCTCTTCATAGATCGGCTCAGCACTTACAGGTCCTGTAAGTTTGATTCCGGTATTTCCGTCAAGAATTATTCTTCCGTCTGACAGCTTCCATCCGACAGCTTTGTATCCTTCATTTGGTGTAACTTCAACAGGTACAGGATAATCAGTGAAATAATTTCCTGTATAGGCTGAATTTGTACTTACAGTGCCTACTTTCACAGTTCCGAATTTTGAATCATTGTTTACCATTAATGATACTGCTTCACCGGAAAGCTTAAGTGATGATTTCATTCCTTTCAGAATATTTGTATATCTTGTATCAAGGAATTCTTTCACTTTTTGAACTTCGCTTGTGTAATTGTCTCTGTTATAGAACAGCTGTACAGTTTCATTTGCAAATTCTTCATATGATGTCGAAAGCTCGTCAATAAGCATATCGACCTTTTCAGTATTAAAATTATTGTTTGCTATATCCATAAAAGCTGCTATGAACTGTGCTTTGTATTTTTCGTTTTTCAGAGCTGCTTTTAACAGATCACTGATAAATGATCTCTGATTCATGATCTTTGAAAATGTGTTTGTTGATGATGGTATCTGTCCGTACATATTTTCACTGTACTCTGTGTCAAACATATTGAATCGCCATTTGCCGTCCATATATGGGTTTGAGTCATCGATAGTATTTGATTTCCACATCGAAACGTTATTGCTTCCCCAGTCATTGTTTCCGATATAAATGTTGCAGCACATATAATCGGTAAAATTGTTCATATCTATTTTTGAACAAAGTTCTTCAAATACACTGTCATCACTGAAATCAGCTGTTTTGATCCAGTTCCAGAGGTCATTACACTCCTGAATGTTTTCCTGAGTTCCTTCCTTGAGGTTCTGGTTTTTCATAATAGCTATATCCTTTTTAGGTATATCAAGATGTGATTTGAAATATTCCTTGCTTATCTTTTCGGTTATCTCCATGTGTCCGTAGAAGGAACCGTTTATAAATACGATACATGGCTCCATAGCTTGTGTAAGAAAATCTCTGTCACTTACAAGACTCTGGTTCATTTTGTCTCTGAAACGTACAGAACCGTTGTCGTTTCCTGCGTTTCTGAGGATAAAGCTGTCAAATTCCTTGATTTTCTTTCCGGTTGCTTCACTTCTGAGATTTCCGGAAAACAGATCATATTTAAAAGATGACGGACCATAGTCACTTCTTGCATAGACATTTAAGCTCTTCTGGTCAAATCTTCTTGTGTATCCGCCGTGAACTCTTATACCGATGTTCTGTTCGTAAGAATAATTTCCGTCTGAGAAGATCTGAAGATTTGCAGGTCTTTCCCATTCTCTTCCCTTCTGGGAATAATTTTTGAAAATACCTGTCTTGCTGTCAAGAAGATTTGCTTCATCAGTTACAATTGATATGACCTTCAGATTTTTATAGTATTCTCTTGTATCCTTAAGTCCGATAAAATATACACCGCATATCGGGTCACTCATGTTTCCTTCACTGTCAACGGCTACCGCACGAACTACAAATGCTGATTTCTCATCAAGTACGTTTACTGATGATGTCTGCTGAGTATTCATAAACTGCTGGAAGAAGTTAAATCCGTTTTGTTTTCCTGCCGCTGGTTCTGATTCTGTAGTGGCTGTTGTTTCTTCCGGTACTTTTTCAATGGTCTGCGGATTTACAACTTTCAGAGCTTCGCTGTATTCGGTTGATGCTTCAGTCGGATCGGAAGAATCAATTGTATAGTAGATCTTTGTTCCTTCAGCGGCGGAGAGCGTCAGTTCAAATTCTTCATCATAAAAACCGCTCTGAACTGAGAGCTTAGGTGCTTCAACAACTTTTTTTATCAGTTCTGAATCATTGTTTGACTCTCCGGGAGTCATGGATAGAATACCATATGAATCCGCGCCGTCTGTTATTCTTCCGTATGATGTGTCAGCACTTATATTAGCAAAAGTAATCTCATCAACTTTATTACCTTCAGGTGAGAAGAGTGTAACTGTTTCTCCGTCGGCAGAGAGTCCAAATGAACCTGTATACTCGCCTTCAAGTGTAAAATCATTCGAATTTAAATATACTACAGTCTCCGAATTGGCCTTAATAACTGAACCCTGAGGAAATACAAATCTGTAAGGCTTTGTCTCATCATCCGTGAGTCCGTACCCGCTGATATCAATATCATTTTCAGTAGAATTGTAAAGCTCAACGAAATCATAACAGTTTCCGTCCGATGATGGAACAGAAGTGTTTTTTGCACAAACTTCATTGATCCTGATCTCTCCCGTTTCTGCTTTTATTTCTGTCTTTGGAAAGCCGGTTGATGTTACAGCAAGAAAAGCAGACAGGCTGATAGAAATCACTTTTTTTCTTATGCTATCCATAAATAATCCTCCATATATTTAATTTTCTCAGTTTACATAATATTTAATTCGTAAAATATTTTTCATTTATATGAAATATTTTGATGATTTGCAAACATAATTATATGGTAATACCTTAATATTTTGTATCTGTGTTTTATATATGGCAAGTCTGTGTCTATAAATAATTCCGTATTTTGGATTTAATTTTACATAATAAAATTTACCCTCAGTATAACAACACAGAGGATATCCCCCGCCTCTGCAGGCGGCGGGTTCTATCTTTCCGTTCAGTCGGAGTACAATCTCCGACTGAGCGGAAACCGATTCTGCGAATCGCCTCTGCTTGTTAAAAGCAGAGCTTTGAACAACACAGAGGATATCCCCCGCCTCTGCAGGCGGCGGGTTCTATCTGACCAAACAGTCGGAGTACAATCTCCGACTGAGCGGAAACCGATTCTG
>JAZUJY010000128.1:0-8428 GCA_045643005.1 Oscillospiraceae bacterium
CAGGAACATATACTTTTTTTTATAACTCCGGATGAATCAATATTCACAAGAACCTGATAGCTATGCGTCCCCTTTACTGTCGCTGTGTATATATTCGGAGAAACGTACTTAATAGATTTTACTTTGCCGGTTCTGAAATAATTTCTTCCTCGTGTCATAATATTTGAAGGAATGTGTTTTTGTAAGTCTTCAATATTCATTTTTGAATATACTCCTTAAAATAAAATATCTTTGCTGAAACTTTCTTTATTATTTCTGTTTTCATTTTGATATAATCATGTAATTTATATTTTATCATTTCTGAAAATTAATTTCAATAATTAATTTTCAGATAAAAACTCATTCTTTATCCTTGTGCTTTTTCTTGTTTTTTGGTATAATAATATTAAGGAAACAAACAAAAATTTTGTGTAAATCAATTGTTTTGAATAGTATGAAAGGCGGAAATTGTATTGAATAGTTTTATTTTTTGCGAAAAAGATCCTAAGCACTATGAAAAAATCAACTTCTTCCTCGAACATGACGGAGTAAAATACTATCTCTTCACTCAGCATTATTCAAACACTGCATATTTCAGGTTTAAAGACAAAATGCGACTGGAAAACGCCATGAAACATCAGAGTGGTTTTCAGCTTAAAAGTTTCAATGAAAAGCTTCCGAAATACATCAAATTCATTGAAGATTATGAACATATCACAATTCTTCAGAAGAGCTTCAAAAAGAAGCAAAACGGAAAAAATTTCAAAGAAGCAGCATAAGGGTTAATAATTATATAGTTTTGTTTCCTGAAAAGCCCATCAGGCTCACGCCTGATGGGCTTATAATTAATTTACTACGAAGAGAATATCCCATGCCTCAAAAGGCTCCGGGGTCTATCCTGTATCCTGACCAAACAGTCAGAGTACAGTCTCCGACTGTTTGGTCAGCGATTCTTCGAATTAAATTTGATTGTTAATAGCATGGCTTTGAAAGGAGGGCTCACGATGCAGCCTGATATCACACAGTATAAAATAGCCGAATATATAATTTCTTCAGATATTCCTAAAGAATTTTTAAAAAATAATTTTCCTGATTACGAAATTACTTCAGACGAATCTCCTGATATCACTGTAAAACTAATATATGATGAAAAAACAGCCCTGACTTCAGATTTCATTGATATCGATAATTACAAATATTATAAATATGACAACGGAATACACACATATATATGTAAAAATAATCAGTATGTTAACAGCTGTATCATATCATACAGGAAAAATGCTGTTTCTGAAATTTTCATTTTATTAAAAAGTGCTGACTATATTGACGAAATAATAAAAAGAGAAGTTACTTATGCATTTATGAACTCATTTTATATCATTTTGGTAAGTGATATAAAACTTAGCTTTCATTCCTGCGGATTTATTTATAATAAAAAAGGTATCCTTTTATCAGGTGATCCCGGTAGTGGGAAATCTACAATATTAAAAATGCTTAGTAATAAATTTAATCTGAAAGTTGTAGGAGAGGATATCAATGCATGTTCTTTCTCTGATAGTCTGCAGTTTTACGGAATGCCATGGTGCAGAATTAATCAAAATATTAAAGCAGATATTTTCATGATAATATTTCTCGGAAATGAAAACAAGAAATTAAGTGAAAAAGAACTGTATGATGCTTTAATGCAAAACGAATTTTGCTTAGGATGGATAAAGGATTGCAGACTCTATTTAAAGCATATATCTCATATATTATACACAAACGTCAGCTGTTACATGGTCAATAACAAAAAAAATAATGAAACTTATCTTGAAGTTGAAAAACTTGTCCAATCAGTATAAATAATTTTTTAATATTTAATGCTCATCGTTGAACTTTCAATGACTATCCTCTTCGTCATTATATTAAGTGAATTATTATTTTTTAATAATTATTTTTAAGAAAAATCGCTTTTTTTTAACAAATGTATTGAATTATAACTAATTATATGATATAATTTCTTTACAAATATTATATTATGATCAGGGGGATTATTAAATGAAAAAATTATTATTATCATTTCTCGCACTATCTATATTACTTAACGGATGCAGCAGCAGAGATAGCAAACCATCAGAAACAGATTCTCAAATAAATATTAAACATAACGAAGCTGTAGAAACAAATACTCCGGGGCTCATAAATTCTCAAACAAGAACACAAACAGACTGCTACGATTATGAAATTTCACTTCCAGAATCATTATCAAGCATTTCAACGAATTATCAGTCTGCAACGCAGATAATGCTTATGCTTGGTGGAGAAAACATAATAACAGGAACCAGTCCGAAATTTGTTAACCGGTCATGGGTACAACTTATGTATCCGGATTTTTGCAGTAAAGTAAACTGCCCTTTTGACAGTAATGGTGAGTTTAATGTTGAGGAGCTTCTGATACAGAAACCTGAATTGTTCCTTTCATACAACACAGCGGATACAGAATTAATTAGAAACGCAGGCGTAACAACAGCTAATATCGGATTGTATGATTACGAAGGCATTGAAAAATCAATTATCACAATAGGGAAACTTATGGGCGACTCATATAAAGAACAATTGGAAAAATGGGAAAACTACTATCAGAAAAACCTCAGATTAGTAACAGAAAGAGTAAAAGATATTCCGGAAGAAAACAAAGTCAGAATACTGTTTCTGCGTGGAGACTTTGAAAAAACATATGGAAAAAACAGCGTTATTAGTTCCTGGATCAACATATCAGGTGGAATAAATGTACTGGACGGACTTGATTCAAAAGAATCAATTGTACTGCCGTCCGCTGAAGAAATACTGCTGTCCGCTCCTGATTATATAATAATCGGTGATACAACAAGCTATTCCAAAGCCTATGAAACAATAACCGGTGATGAGAGATTTTCAAATATGGATGTTATGAAAAATAACAAAATACTGTTCAATCCTGTAGGTCTTCATCAATGGGAAAAGTATTCAGGAGAATGTGCTCTTCAGATTCTGTGGGCTGCAAAAACTTTTTATCCTGAGAAATTTAAAGACATAGACCTTATCGATGAAATTCAATATTTTTATCAGACATTCCATAATTTCAAACTGACAGATGAACAGGCAAAATTAATTCTGGAGGGAAAAACTCCTGAAGGAACTCTGTCATGAAAAAAAGAGCATTTTTCTTTACTATCATATGTTTGATATTATTAACAATTTCATCACTTATTTCTGTTGGAACAGGAAGATATCCTATTGATCCTTCTTTAACTTTAAACATAATCTTTGATAAAATAATGAAGAATGATATGTCACAATATGATCCAACATTACTAACTGTTCTTTTTACCATTAGAATTCCTCGAATATGTGCTGATATTCTTGTCGGTGCCGGACTGGCAGTAGCAGGAGCATCCTATCAGGCGATTTTCCAGAATCCTCTTGTTTCATCTGACATTCTCGGTGTTTCAAACGGAGCAAGTGTTGGCGCTGCACTGGCGATGATAATCGGACTAAATCATTTGGGAATTCAGGGACTTGCTTTTATTTTCGGAATATTTACTGTATGTTTTTCATTATTGTTATCATCTGCTTTTAAAGAAAAAAACAATCTTACACTGGTTCTTTCAGGAATGATAGTGAGCGGTCTTATGAGTTCTGCTCTTTCGTTTATCAAATTTACAGCAGATGTAAATAATTCACTGCCTGAAATCGTCTACTGGCTGATGGGAAGTATGTCCTCCGTTACTGCTTCAGATGTCAAAAGTATAATTCTTCCGGTTTTGTTTTGTCTGATAATTTTGTTTTTATTAAGCTGGAAAATAAATATAGTTTCAATAGGAGAAAATGAAGCTAAACTTTTAGGCGTTAATGTTTTTATGATAAAAATAGCATGCATAGTCTGCTCATCAGTTCTTACAGTATGTGCAGTATGTATCAGTGGCGTAATAGGATGGTTCGGACTTATGACTCCTCATATCAGCCGTCTAATAGTTGGAAATGACAATCGTTTTTTACTTCCTTTTACAGCAGTTTTCGGAAGCCTGCTGATGGTGCTGCTTGATACTGTTGCAAGAACAGCACTTGTTTCAGAGATTCCGATAGGTATTTTAACCGGATTTGTTGGTACGATTGTCTTTTCAATCCTGATAATTTTTCGGAGAACAAAAAATGAAACTTAAAATAGAGAATTTATCTTTTGGCTATGATAAAAAACTAATATTGAAAAATGTAAACTTTGAAGTAGCTCCCGGAGAATTCCTTTGCATTCTCGGAGCAAACGGCTCAGGAAAATCAACATTGCTTAATTGTATATGTAGAATCCATAAACCCCGGTCCGGTTCGGTTTATTTTGATGATACAGAAATAAACAAACTAAACAACAAATCACTTTCCAGAATAATAAGCTATGTTCCGCAAAACTATAACCCTGTTTTTGACTTTTCAATTAAAGATTTTCTTTTGATGGGAAGAACGCCATACAGTACCTGGATCAATAAATTCAGCAAAGATGACATTGATATTGTAGATCGTACTATAGCTGAATTTAAATTAGATTCAAAGCAAAGTATATCAGAACTTAGCGGAGGAGAAAGAAAAAAGCTTCTGCTGATTCGTGCTTTAGTTCAGGATTCACCATTTATTATTTTGGATGAACCTTCAAACCAGCTTGATTTTGGAATGAAAACAAAATTTCTTGAACTGCTGAAATCTTTAACTTCAAAAGGCAAATCAATATTAATAACCACTCATTCTCCCGAGGATGCACTGAATTTTTCTGATAAAATATTATATATTTACAACCATGAAGTTAATTTGTGTACATGCTCTCAACTGACAGCTGATACGATAAACCAATTATATAATATACAATCAGAAATAATATATGGCGCTGATATTAATAAAAGCGCATGTCTTGCAAAAAACATTTCATAAATAATTTCAAAACAGAATATGAAAATGCTCTGAAGCTGCAATAATTTTATGGTTTTTCATTTGTAAATTATAGTTCTTCCACTTGAATCATTGTTTCCTTACCTTACAGCATCAAGATGTTCGGGCATGGAACCTATCAGAACTTTCTTCAGATTTTCTGCCCAGCAGAAATATATTCTTATGAGCTGACGAGAATTTACACCGTTTTTTATATGAAGGTCAAGGGTATATTTTTTTCCGTTGTAAACTACTGAATAATCATCCTCATATATTCGCAGTGATTCTTTTCCGCAGCCCTGAACATCCCATGTGTTAGCTTCTCCGTATAAATACAGCATTTCTTCAGATATTTGTCCGAGGCGGTACATGGAGTATCCGCTCAGATAGTAAATTCCATCACACAAATCAACAACGTCAAGTGAACCGGAATATTTTTTTAGTTCATTTCTGGCTCTTGATGTAACAATTATTTTATCCGAAAAATTTTTTTCGATCCATTCACATACGGACTCGATTTCATTTGGAAATCTTCCGGCAGCTTCTGCTTTTTGTCTGTAAAAATCCATGACAGCAGAAGCTTTTTTATATGAGCTTTTTATTGTTTCAAGTTCCTGTTTCATCTCAGCCAGGTATTTCTCTGTTTTTTCAAGTTCTTTAGTTTCAGCTTCCAGCTTTTTATTGACTGTTCGAAGCTCCTCAGCATTCATACGCATTCCTGCATCGCTGTTCTGAAGTTCCTTTATTTTTTCTTCAAGAGCGCTGTTATGCTGATTTAAAAGTGTTATCTGCTCTTCGAGAGTAAGGTTTTCGTTCTTTCTGACTGACATCTCACGGATCCTTGCGTCAGTTCCGAAAATAAGGGAACCAAATGTGAACGAAGCGCCTTTCAGCATAAGACGGACTTCGTATTTAAGGCGTTTTCTCAGGGCGTCCGGGTCTGAGCTGAAGGTTTCATATTTTACTGTTTCTGAGATCATGCCGTGCATCATAACGACTACGTCACCGGGATCCAATCGAAGATCCAGTTTTTTATTTATCTGATCAAGGAACTGTTCAGGGATGTAGACCGTGAAGCCGTAGCATTTCAGGCTGTCTGCGAGTGAGACATAATCTATGGTCGGCTGCTCGGTATACTCGTACTGGTCCTTTATTTCTTTTTTCCTTACGTTCTGTTTCGGCTTCGGGATATCGACAGCGATACCTTTTCGCTTCTCATCCTTTTTCTTTTTTTCCTTCTCTTTCTTTTCCACTTTGACGGAAAATCCGCTCAGAAGATCATTTTTCGGATCTGAGGTCACGGAAAGTGCAGATGCCGGGAATGATGATGATACTCCAAGCGATGATGACATTGATTTTGCTGCGGCATTTTCAAATACATCAGAGGCTTTCGTCACCTTTTTCAGTTTTTCGGGCTGACAGACGAGGACAAAAGGCATGTCGCATTTTCCGGATGAAATGATTTCACAGAAATTATCTGCATCACTTTTGGATGATATTTTTACCGGCTCTCCGTCTATGTTGAAGCTGTTTCTGAAACACACCTTCGGATTCTGGGACAGCATTTTTATAAATGTCGGTCTGAAGACTTCACAGTCTGCATTTGTATTTACAGGCTCGGTGCATATTGTTCGGACGCCGGCTTCAACGAAATCGGGGTGTTTTCGATATGATATTTCAGTTGTAAATCTCCTTCCCTGCACTGCCGGTCGCTCGTCATCAGATCCGACGTTGACACCCATGTCATTTTCGGATATTGTTATCGTCCAGAGATCATCGCCTTTCAGGTATATGCAGTCGATGCTGCAGCCAACGTTTACGGAGAATGAGGTAAGGGATGACTCAGGGAAATTGGTGTAGGATTCAGGGTCAGGGGTGGTCAGGACTGGTGGGAGGTCAGAGAAATTGTCAAGGCGGTTTCTGAGCCAGCGGAAGGTTTCGAGGATGCAGATACGGAAGGTATCTGATACGGGGGCTGAGGAGGTGGTGATGGAGTAGAACTGGTATGTGGGGTAGCTGCGGGTTGGCTGGATGTGGGTGGTGATGTATGGGGTTGTGGTGTTTGGTGCGGGCATGGGGCTCAGCTCCTTTCGAAATAAAAGCAAGTCGTTATATATTAACACGGTTATTATGCGGAAGATGTATGTTTTTTTTCAAAGCTCTGTGTTGTTATAAATGTTGTATATAAATAAAAATCAAAAAATAAACCCATATCATACAATACTCCTCTGAATAATATTTTCTAATAACATACTATAAAAATAGGCCTGCGTCAGATTATGTTTTTCCATAAATTTATCACTATTACCATTCCTGTGTTCCATAAAGATCGTAGTACTGATCACCATCTGTTCTCAAAGAATGCTTTCTCCAGATTTTTTCTTTTTCAAGTCTTTCTCTTATCTTTTCACCTTCTTTTACAAATACTCTGCAAATACGCGGAACCGGACCTTTGTTTCTAACCATACATGTAATAACATTTGCTTCGTTTCCGCCTCTGATATCTTTCACTATACTGTTGCCAACATGAACGATTTCTTCAGGGTTCAACTCTGTTTTAAAATCATTTTCATACTTCCGCATTAATTCATTAAAAGAAATACTATAAGGCTTTTCCGCACCGCGAATTGCGTGCCAGTTACCTATATCTTTTTTCAGCAATTCAATTGAATGTCTGCTTGAATTGCTTACAAGTGCAACCTTAAAGCCTTTGGATTCAAGAGAATTAATAAGATCTTTTGTTTTTTGTGATGCAATAAACGCCCCTGCCCATTCAATTGTATCATCAACGTCAAATGAAATAACCTTAACCCCTTTTTCTTTCAGCTTTTTATAATCAATACTGTAAACGTCCTTTACGTAAATATCCGGTCTGAATAAACGTTTAAGGGTCTCACTGTCCATTTGAGAATACATCTTGTCGATGGGTTCAAAATCGTTATTTTCTTCTGCAAAACATATCAGCTCCTCAAACCATTCCCATGTATTTTCAAAAGTTCTGTCATCATTTTCTTTTTTAAACATATCATACTTTAACAGTTCATGTGCTTCGTCCTCAAGAATATGTCTGAAATGCTCATTTTTCATCGGAATTAGATATTTCAGATAAAAATGAAGACAATCTTCCACATAATGTCTTTCTTCATCAGACTTATTATCTTCAAAATAAAGCTTTAACCTTCTTTTTATTTCATCCATTGTAAATTTTTCAAATTCAAAATCAAGAGCTGTTTTGATATGTTTCCAGTCAGTATCATAATCATTTACTGATGTTTCAATCAAAGCTTCTGTTATCTCCTGTATTCTGTGTCTTGGAGAATCGCTGTCATATCTTCTGTCAACATTTATTGTATTTTTTAGATAATGCTTGATCATGCAAATGATATAATAAGGATGTAGGAAAAATGACATATAAGCATGTCGTAAATCCTACATCCTTATTTTTTATTTTTCGATAATATGATATACTTTACCATGGAGGTGTATCATATTGAAATACAAACAAAGAGTTGAA
>JAZUJY010000129.1:0-3178 GCA_045643005.1 Oscillospiraceae bacterium
GAGGCATCATACCCGGAATCATTGCTGCTGCGATAAGTGCACATATAATGTTTTTTTTCATATTTTTCTCCTCCGTTATTTTCATTATGGGTTTTCAAAGCTCTGTGTTGTTCAAAGCTTTGCTTTGAACTCGCAGAGGCGATTCGTAGAATCGGTTCCCGCTCAGTCGGGGATTGTACTCCGACTGAGCGGAAAGATAGAACCCGCCGCCTGCTTCAGGCGGGGGATATCCTCTGTGTTGTTATATTGACGAAAAACCGATATGGTTGTCAGCTGCATATTTTTCAATTGTACCGCCCTGTTTTCCGAAGATGGTCACATGCTTGTCTTTGTAAAAAGCATTATTTTCGATATGGGATACATTTTCAGGAATATTTATGCTTTTAAGTTTTTTACAGTATGAAAAAGCATATTTATCTATCATATTTACACTTTCCGGTATAGTGATTTCTTTGAGAGAAGTGCAGTTGAGAAAAGCACGACGACAGATTATCTGTGTGTTTTCAGGGATTTTTATTGAAGCAAGAGAAGTACAGCTTTCAAAAACAGAGTCTTCCAGTATATAAAGATTTTTTGGAAGAGTGACACTTTTTAAAGAACTGCAATCCTTAAAAGCACCCGGGCTTATATATTCAACGCTGTCCGGAATCTGTATACTGGTCAGAGATTTACAGTTACTAAAGGCATCGGATTTTATTATATTAATATTTTCATGAATGTCTATTTTTTTCAAAGAAGTACAATCTGCGAAAACAGAGGCCTCAATGGATTTTATTGATTTTGGAATTGAAATATCTGTTAGACTTGTACACTTTAGAAAAGCAAAGTCCTCTATGTTTTCAAGACTGTCCGGCATGGAAATTGAAGTCATTTTTGAGCAGAAAATGAAAGCACCAGCATCTATTTTCCGGACACCTTCTGACAATGTAACAGATTTTAGCCCGGAACAGTTAAGAAAAGAAGAAGCACCTATAATTTTTACACTGCCGGGAATATTCACAGATGAGATTTTTTTGTTATTTTCAAAAGCACTTGCTGCAATAGTTTTTACTCCGTCAGGAATAGTAATGTCACCTGATGCCAAAGAGCCGTCAAAAAGAATATTTTCTTCTATTGCAAGGCCGTTTTCTTTTTTGAGATCTGTCATCCACTTTGTATTTTCAAAAGCACGGGATTTGATTTCTTCTATATTTTTATGTAGTTTTACAGATGATAAATTTTTGCATTCGCAAAAACAGCCTGTTTCTATAACTGAAATTTTTGAAGGTATTTCTATTTTTTCAAGTGATTCACAGTATTCGAAAGCAGAATTACCGAGCGTTTCAAGACTTTCAGGTATATTTATTTCTGACAGGGAACGGCATCCATCAAAAGCTCTTGATCCTATTGCAGAAATATTATCTGATAAGCTGATTTTTTCAAGAGAAGAACAGTCATAGAATGTACTACCTTCAATAACAGAAATGTTTTCAGGAATGTTGATGGATTTGAGGGACTCACAGCCTGAAAATGCACTTGAACCAATTGATTTCAGATTTTCTGGAAGTTTAATGCTTTCAAGATTTTTACAGCCTGAAAAAGCACCTGAACCGATAGTTTGTACGCTTTCAGGAATGGTAATGGAAACCATGATTGAATTCTTGAAAGCGTTTCTTAAAATAGCAGTGACACCGTCAGGGATTATGACGTTGATCTCATAAGTATCTGAACGTAATAAAGGACAAAAATAGTTTATCTCACAATCAACAACAACATTGTTCTCAATTGTTAATATGTAAGGATCCTCAAAATTAAGACTATTATCCGTAGTGTGATCCGTTATTTCATAATTATTTCCAAAATCAACAATGTTTTCGGTATTAATTGTTTCAATGTTATTACAACCTGAAAATGTATCGTCATGTAAATGAGTTATTTTATTCGAAATATGAATATCCTTTAATAAAGTACATTTTGCAAATGCTGAAGATCCAAGGTATGTTAAGCTGTCAGGAAGATTAACTGAAGTAAGTTTTATGCAATTTTCGAAAGCAGATGAAGAAATAGTTGTCAGATTTTTTGAAAATGAAATGCTTTCAAGCTGGTCGCAGTTATGAAATGCCAGTATTTCGATAGATGTAATACTGTCAGGCATTTCAACAGACTGTATATCTTTACCTGAAAATGCATATTGTTCAACTGCTGTAACCGGAAGACCTTCATATTCGTCAGGAATGACCACAGTATTGTTTGCTGAATAATAATTTGCAACAGCAGCGTGATCGTCATAAACAGCAAACAGAAAACCTGAAGAGCTGCTTTTATATGAACAGTTTTCTTTTGGAAGTGTATCTGAAAAATGAGAATTACTGATTTCTAAAAGTTTTTTATTGTAGTTTTTTTTGTAAAAATATGTTCCGGTGATTCCGCCCGCACATACAGCAATAATGCAGACGGCAGCGATAATTTTCTTTTTCTTCATTTTTTTGTTCTCCTTTTTTTGAAATGTTGTAAAAAATTTTTTTAATAAACAAATTTGGTAATTGTGTAACGAAATTATATATTAAGTCAACGTTTTTAATTATATCATTATTAATATCTTATGTCAATAATTTTTGTATATGGATTCATGCTGACAGAAAGTCTCTGTCAAAAATTTTCATATGTATAAAGCAAAACATTCGGGTGTTTTACACTTAAATTACTTAAATATCGTCATAAAGCCCAAAAATAGGGCGATTTTTTGTCAACAAAATTTATTAAAATAGTAGCTATTATCAAGTATTTGTGGTATAATATAAAGTAGTACCTAAAATAGCTCTTAGGAGGTAGTTACACATGAAATTAACAATTTCAGGATCGAAAAATTCTGAATCATTATACATACAAAAATCATATAAAAACAATCAGGGAAAATCATCAACAAAAACTGTTCGTAAGCTTGGTAAACTCAAAGATTTATGTGAAACACTTGGCACTGACAGAGATGGCGTTATCGCATGGGCTAAAGAACAAGTAAAAATCGAAACAGAAAAATACAAGATTGAAAAAGAAGCCGATAACGTTGTAATCAATTTTAAAGCAAGTGAGCAAATGGATTACAATCAACAAATATTCTTCATGGGCGGATATTTATTCCCACAGTCAATCTACTATGACCTTAAACTTGATTACATATGCAAAAGAATAAAATCCAAGC
>JAZUJY010000130.1:0-3056 GCA_045643005.1 Oscillospiraceae bacterium
AACTCATTTCCCTATATTATCCATTAAGGCTATTTTTGGATAGTCTGCTTTGCTATACCCAAATCTCCAAAAAGCATTTTTTAAAATTTTCTCAGAAATTTTTTCATTTTTCTATTGACAAAATTATAGTTGGCTCCTTTGTTAATTTAAATCAGTCAGAAACAAGCGAGATCAGATTATTGAAAAGCGGAAGATTGTTAATGACTACAAGACATAATTTTTCTCGTACTCGTGTTACTCCCTGAAACAGCAGATTGGTATACAGATAATTTTTGTGAGGGTGGGTATGTGCATGAAGAAAACCCTGTTTATCATAGTAAAAGTTTTCATCCATATACATAATAATATTGTCAAATTCCTGTCCGATAACATCGTGAGTACTGCAGTATTCATATTTGGTGAAAAAATCTATATTACTTCTGACACTTTTGGAATTTGTATAATTTATGAATGTATATCCTTTGTTTTTATAGAGTTCGATAAGGGCAGCCGCTTCCTCCTGATCGTTGGCATAAACTATGCTTACGCCGTTTATATCATGACCTTTTCTTTTCAGGCAGAACAGAGATCTTATAAATGACTGCATCATTTGGTTCGTCCTTATTTTATTTTTTAAGGCCATTCCTTGAATTTCAGGGATGTTTTTTATTTTATCTGTTATTTCAGCATTTGTCTCATTTCTGGATAATACCTGTTTTTTATCAAAGCTGAATAAGCAGATTTTTTTGTTTTCATTTGTATATGAAACGATTTTTTCAAGAAAATCTGAGGTTATCCTGTGCGCTCCGTCAAGAAAGATGTATTTGTATTCTGACAGATCGTAATCATATATGGCAGCGTTCATGCTGATGATCTCAAGATTATTGATGCCGTTTGAAATAACACGATGTCCGGCTGAGAGCATTCCGCAGTTAATAAGACAGCATTTTTCAGTATCTGACAGACTTTTGGCAAGGTCATAAAACAATAGCGTTTTTCCTGTACCGGCACTGCCTTCTATATAGAAAAACAAAGGAGCTTGCTGAATGTTTATATCATTGAGTATTCTCTCTTTAAAGGTTTCCTGCTGCTGAGTAAGAAAATATTCTCCTTTTAAAAACTTTTCAGGAGTGTTGAGCGGTGAAACAAGAAAGTTAGATACTTTGAAAAGTTCATCTATCGGAGTGGTATCAGGTTCAGAATGTTCAGTAAGAATCATTTTGAGATAACAGATGTTTGATTTTGATAGCGTTCCGTTTTTATATTCGTATAATTCTGCTGTGTTTGATATAAATACAAATGATATCAGCGGAATTCCGAGATGATTCAGATAATGTTTATTACAGCTTAGCTGTTTTATTCTTCTTTCCTCGCCAACATCTTCACTTTTTAATTCTATGTTGATAACAGCGTCTTTTGTGAATTTCAGAAGGTCAAATTCTTTTCCAAGCTGAGGAATTACATATCCATAGTAGAAGTTATCAAGGAATCTCTTGTCAGTATTCACTTCAAGAAGCATGTCTACAAGGACCTGAACAGATTCGATTTCTCTTTCGCGAGGCTGAATGGTATATGATCTCTGAGAGAGATGTTTTTCATAGACTGTAAAACCAACAGGATCAGTTATTCTTGTAAGAGTATAAAGGTTTACCGGAATCATTTGATCACCTTCTTATGTGGAATTTTTTGTTTGTCCTTCTCAATATTATTATATCATATAACAGAACTTAAAACAATCATTTGTACTATATCAGAGTAATATATATGATTTGAAGAAAAAACAAGATAAAAACATATTTATTGCAAAAAAGTAATAAAAAACGATATATTTTTGGACATATAATCTGTTTTAAGTATTGACAAAAATGTAATTTTTGACTATAATTTTAATGGAATCGACAATTGAATGAGAGGTATTTATAATGGGACTAAACGACAACGAAAATACATCAGTGGTTGTATACATTCATGGTGCTAACGGAAATGTATCTGAAGCAGATCATTTTAAAGAATTTTTTCCTCATTGTGATGTCATTGCAATTGATTATAAATCAATTATGCCATGGGAAACAGGAAGAGAGATAAAAGAAAGGGTTAAAGAACTTAAAGAGAAATACAAAAAAGTTATTTTGATAGCTAACAGTATTGGTGCGTATTTTGCAATGGATGCTGAGATAACTGAAGATATCAGACGTGCGTATTTCATTTCTCCTATAGTGGATATGGAAGCACTTATATTTGATCTGATGAGTGCCGCAAATGTTTCAGAGACAGATCTGAAAGAGGCAGGTACAATAAAAACCGATAGTGGTTACGAGCTTTCATGGGAATATTTATCTTATGTCAGAAGCAGGAAACTTAGCTGGAAAGTACCAACTGAAATACTTTATGGAAGTGAAGACAAATATACATCTTTTGATTCAGTAAAAAAATTTGCTGTAAATCATGGTTGTTCGCTTACTGTTATGAAAGACGGCGAGCATTGGTTCCATACAGAAGAGCAAATGCAGTTTCTGGATGGATGGATCAGAAAATTTTATTAATATTTTTTATTTTCCGTCTGATTTATTTCAGACGGATTTTTTATAGTAAAAAGGAAAGGGCTGTTAAGAAAACTGCCTGAAAATAAAAAACAGCGCAGCGAAGTGACGCTTTTACGTAACTTTGCTGCGCTTCTTGCTTTAGATAAGAGACTATTTTACAGCCCCTTTTAGTTATGTCTGAATATATTATAATTAATAATTGTTGTTTTGATTGTTGTTTGATCTGACTTGTTCACCATAGGTGTTCTGGTAATTTGACCTGACCTGTTCACCGTAGGTATTCTGATTGCCATAAGTATTCTGATAATTTGAACTGTTCTGATTACCGTAGGTATTCTGATAATCTGAACTGTTCTGATTACCGTAGGTATTCTGATAATTTGAACTGTTCTGATTACCGTAGGTATTCTGATAATCTGAACTGTTCTGATTACCGTAGGTATTCTGATAATCTGAACTGTTCTGATTACCGTAGGTATTCTGATAATTTGAACTGTTCTGATTGCCGTAGGTATTCTGATAATTTGAACTGTT
>JAZUJY010000131.1:0-2556 GCA_045643005.1 Oscillospiraceae bacterium
ACAGCGCAGAATATGGCTGAGCAACCTGTGGAATCCCTATATTATGATTCGTGGGGATGTCAATGCCGATGGCGTGTTGGATATTGCTGATGTGGTACTATTGCAAAAATGGCTTCTCGCTGTACCAAATACACATCTTCCGATCTGGCAGGCGGCTGATTTATATGAGGATCAGCGATTGGATGTGTTTGATTTGTGCTTGATGAAACGTGAACTGCTATACCGCTAAGGTATGAGCGACCTTTCGTTTTTATTTGCGGCATGATTTTTACAGCGTTCAGCCGTTCATTACGCTTTTCTCATTCCATGATTTCAGTGTGTCAGATTATACTGCACCTGTCATCATATTCTGGAGTACAGGAACAAGGATAATTGCAAGGAGGATAAGTCCAAGACCTGCCATAAGCTGTTTCATACCCTGAGACTTACTACATGGTTCTTATAGAAGTTTTCAGGAAAATATTGTTTGATGGGTATGGAAGGCTGTAAATATTTGCCTTTACAGGTGTTTTATGGTAAAATAAAAGAAGAAATTTTTCAAAAAAATGCAACCATTGTTACTAAACTGGTAGTAGTATAGTAGAAGCTTCTAAAAAATGAGGAGGGATACTGTGGAGGATAAAGAAATAGTCGAACTGTTTTTACAGCGAAATGAGGATGCTGTAAAATATACAGAGCAAAAATATACTACATACTGTTTTACGATTGCAAAACAAATTTTAAATTCACATGAAGATTTAGAAGAATCCGTAAATGAAACATGGTTTGCAGCATGGAACAGTATACCACCTCATATACCTGAATGTCTGCGAACTTTTCTTGGAAAAATAACACGAAATATCTGTTTGAAAAAGATTCGTTCTGCAAATGCAATAAAACGAGGTTCGCAGGAGTATGCGTTGGTATACGAAGAAATTGAACAGTGGCTTGTATCATCAGAAAACGTTGAGGATGATTTTGAGATGAAGGAACTTTCCGAAATCATCAACACGTTTCTTGAAAGTATTTCTGAAACGGAACGTAATATTTTCGTTCGCAGATATTGGTATATGCAGTCAATTTCAGAAATAGCTGAATATCATCAATTTTCTGAAAGCAAGGTAAAATCTCTTTTGTATCGCATACGAAAAAAACTATACAAAGAAATGAAAAAGGAGAATTATGTATGAGAGCGGATATATTTTTGGATTCTGTCGGAGAAATTGATGAAAAGTTTTTGGATGTGGAGAAGCATCCAGTCAAAATCAGGCATTCAAAACTCTATAAAAGAATGGCTGTTGCAGTTGCGGCTGCTGCAATGGTGATTTGCCCGTTGCCCACGTTAACTGCGTTTGGATCTACGCAGGCATATTCTGTTCTTTATCATATCTCTCCGTCAGTAGCGCAGACTTTCAAACCTGTACAGAGATCCTGTAATAGTAATGGTTATGAGATGACTGTTATTTCAGCGGAAATAAACGAAGACAAAGCAAGTGTATACCTCGCAATGCATGATACAACAGAATCATGTCCTTATGGAGACTGGGATTTATATGACAGTTACTCTATAAATACTCCAAAGGATATGATAGGTTACTGTAATTTTTCTGAATATGACAGTGAAAATCATACTGCATACTTTGTAGTGAATCTCGAAACTATGGACGGAAGTGATATTACGAATGGAAAAGTTACATTTTCAGTCAAAGAAATGCTTCTTGGTAAAATAAATACATCAGCATATATTGACTCGATTGATATGAAAAATGTACCGATTAATCCTGAAACAGTGTCTATAGATTCAGTTAACGGAAAATATTATTATATGGATGAACCAAATCCGTTGGATTATCGATTTTTAACTTCTAACGAAGCACCACTTTGTTCCCCTGCAAACGGAGTATCAGTTATGAACATCGGATATATTGACGATGCACTTCATATTCTTGTAAAATATGAAGATAAAATTGAAACTGATAATCATGGTCATATTTCACTTATAGACAGCAACAAAAATATGTTTGACGATAAGTATGAAATAGGCTTCTCTTACAGAGATACTTCAGGAAAAGATGAATATATCGAGCAGATATTTGAAATTCCTTATGAAAATCTCAAAGATATGACGCTTTATGGCGAATTTTCCACAACACAAAAACATATTAAGGGTGACTGGGAAGTTACATTTCAGCTCAAATAACTTTAGCCTACCGGCGCACCTGTTTTCCGTTCCACACAAGTCATAATCAGAATTGTGGAACATACCAAAATAGTCAGATACCCTATTGGAAACGGATAACATAACCGCTATCTCACGGTGACACCATATAAGTGTTCCGTGAGATTTTCATTACATGCAGCTCTCAGAATAAGCACCTTGCACAAATCGAAAGCGTCATTTAACCGATTTGTTGTAAAATGTTTTTTGAAAAAGATATTGACATTGACGCTGCGTCAAGTGGTATAATAATCTTGGTGATAAATATGAGCATACTTAGATCCATTAATGAAGTCAGAAATACACTTGATGTGACATCTCGGACAATACGCTACTATGAACAGCTTGGACTTATCAAA